>CAJMPC010000077.1:0-8028 GCA_905215245.1 uncultured bacterium
TTGGCTGCCCCAAAGGTAGAAGAATTGTTGTTGTAAATCAGCCATGTTTTGGCGTAAAGAATTGAGCAATAATGCATTATTATCGCTATAAAAATTCTCAAGCGTTTCATCATCAATTTGATGAATAGGTAAAGAAAGTTGCTGATTCACGGATTAACGAGTTGATTTAAAATAAAAAAGAAAGGGCTAAATTTTCATTTAACCCTTTTGTTTGGGAGGTTTTATTCTACTTCATTTTTTGCTTTTGGCAAAATCAAGTTCAGTACAATGGCAACGATGGCACAAAGGCTAATCCCTTTTAGGGAAACAACATCGCCGACGTTGACAAACATATTCCCGATCCCGAAAGTCATCACCACAGAAATGATGCAAAGATTGCGAGGCTCGGTCACATCTACTTTACCTTTGATTAAGGTGCTCATTCCGACAACGGCAATTGAACCGAATACCAACATCATAATTCCCCCCATTACGATGGTTGGAATTGTAGAAAGGAATGCGCCTACTTTTCCACAGAAGGAAATTGCAATCGCCCATACCGCAGCCCAAGTCATAATATTTGGATTGAAGTTGCGAGTTAGCATTACAGCACCCGTTACTTCAGCATAAGTGGTATTTGGTGGACCACCAACTAATGACGCTGCAGCCGTTGCCACACCATCACCTAATAAGGTGCGATGTAAGCCTGGTTTTTTAAGGAAATCTTTACCTGTTACAGAACTGATTGCCATAATACCACCCACGTGTTCAACGGCTGGTGCGATAGCAATTGGTAGCATATAAAGAATCGCTTCTAAATTAAATTCTGGTTTGGTTAACTCAGGTAATTCAAACCATTTTGCATCTAAAACAGGTTGGAAATTAATTAATCCTAGGAATAAACAAACCACATAGCCAGCAACGATACCAAACATAATTGGAATCAGTTTCATCATACCTTTAGCAAATACCGCAACAGAAAGGGTAGTGACCAAGGTAATCATCGAAACCAATACAGAGTGCTCATAGCTGTATGCACTGTTTTTACCTAATGCCATATCAACAGCAACAGGTGCAAGTCCCATACCAATAATGATAATTACGGGACCCACAACAACGGGCGGGAAGATTCGTTCGAGCGCAGCACTACCACGTAATTTCACTAAGGTTGATAGTGCGAAATAGACGAAGCCTGCGCAAGCAAGTCCACCCATTGTGGTTGGAATGCCCCAAGTTTGTACGCCATATTGAATAGGCGCAATAAAGGCAAAAGAGGAGGCTAAGAAAATAGGAACTTGTTTACCGGTACAAAGTTGGAAAAGTAGTGTACCGATACCTGCGGTTAGAAGGGCTGTATTAGAATTTAATCCAGTGATTAACGGAACTAATACTAAGGCGCCAAAGGCCACAAATAACATCTGTAAACCGACAAACGCTTGTTTGCCCATGCTTTGCACCTCAACAGGTGCGGTTGTAGTTTGATTACTCATTTAGTTTCAACTCTCGGTTTGAATTAACTGAAAGTGCGGTCGGTTTTAATGCTTTTTTAGCTTTTGTGTTTTCACGCACGGAAAAAAGACGGCCATAAATGCCGTCTTATTAAAAGGGAATTATTTCGTCCCAAAAATCTTATCGCCTGCATCACCCAAGCCTGGAATGATGTAGCCTTGTTCATTTAAGTGATCATCAATCGATGCACAATAAAGTTCGATATCTGGATGTGCTTTTTCTAATGCTTTGATCCCTTCTGGTGCAGCTACTAATACTAATACTTTGATATGTTGGCAACCTTTTGCTTTTAATAGATCAATTGTAGAGATCATTGAACCACCTGTTGCGAGCATTGGATCCACAACGATAGCTAAACGTTCTTCTAAATCGCTCGCGAGTTTTTGGAAATAAGGAACGGGTTCAAGAGTTTCTTCATTACGGTAAATGCCAACCACACTGATACGAGCACTTGGAACATGTTCTAATACACCGTCCATCATGCCTAGGCCTGCACGTAAAATTGGCACAACGGTGACTTTTTTACCTTTAATACGTTCAATTTCAACTGGGCCATTCCAACCTTCGATAATTACTTTTTCTGTTTCAAGATCGGCAGTGGCTTCATAGGTAAGTAGGCTGCCTACTTCAGTGGCAAGTTCACGGAATTTTTTGGTATCAATATCCGCTTCGCGCATCACGCCTAATTTATGTTTAACAAGCGGATGTTTAACTTCAACAAGTTTCATCTTTTTTCTCCCTTTTAAAAAACAAATCGAAGAATTCTATATCAGAAATATTGAATTTCCTAGTGTTTTTATTATGACAGTTCGGTATAAAAACGGTGAAAAAATTGACCGCACTTTGCTATTAAATACATCCACCACAGCTACCACAGCGCCAATCTTCCTTATTCACCGCTTGATAGAATGCTCGCATGGTTTCTTCTTCTAAAGGGATATTGTGCTCGATAAAAACATCAGAAAGCCAATCGATGTTTTCCACAATCCAATCATCTTCCATTAAGCCTTCTCGGTAAAGTTCATCTTCGGGATCCATGAAATTATAAATATTATTTGTTCCCATATCTTTATCACGGCGTTCAATCGGCAGTACCACAGGTAAACCAAGATAAGTAATATCCCAGTGACCTAGACATAGCGTATTGCCTTTTGATGACCAACTAGCGTTGAATGGATTGTCACTCATGTTGAAATGTTATAAGAAAAGTTGAAAAGTGTAGAAAGTATAGATCTAAAGACGAATTTAATCATACTTAAAAGAAGGTAAATGATTTGATAGAGATCAAAGTGCGGTTAGAAATTTAACGAATTTTTCACAAATAAAAAGCGGCTAATTGCTTAGCCGCTTTTGCATGATTATTAATTTAATTACGCTGCTTTTTTCGGTTTAAAGAAAATCATCGTAAAGATTTGCCAGAAGAAAGCGAGTGCACCGAAGATGAAGACAACGTCGCCACCGAAACGAACCCAACGTAGGGTATCGAATAGAGGTTGTTGCATAAATTCTTCACTACGAGCATACCATAAGCCTTCAGAGATACTTGCATAACCTTGAATAATACCGATAGGTAATAAGCTTGATACGATCATTAACACTAAACCGCCATTTAACAACCAGAAGCCCCATTTCATTAATTTATCGTTAAATGGTGTATCTGGGCGTAAGTAACGAGCAATTAAGAAGACGAAGCCTAATGCTAAGAAACCATATACACCGAATAATGCAGCGTGAGCATGAACGGCAGTGGTATTCAAGCCTTGGATATAGTAAAGCGAAATTGGTGGGTTGATTAAGAAACCAAATACGCCAGCACCTAGCATATTCCAGAATGCTACAGCTACGAAGCAGTAAAGAGGCCATTTTAGGCGTTCCATCCAAGGTGTTTTTTGTTGCATCGCCCAGTGTTCCCAAGCTTCATGACCTAATAACACTAATGGAACTACTTCAAGTGCAGAGAATGATGCACCTACTGCGATAATCGGAGTTGTTGCACCTGCGAAGTATAAGTGGTGGAAAGTACCTGGGATACCACCGATTAGGAACAATGCCGCTTCAGTAATGGTTGCCACAGTCGCAGTACGACGTGAAACTAAACCTAAACTTACGAAGATGAATGAGAGTGCCGCTACAGAGAATACTTCGAAGAAGCCTTCTACCCATAGGTGAACTACCCACCAACGCCAGTATTCCATCACAGAAATGTGAGTGTGCTCGCCATAGAATAATGCAGGGCCATAGAATAAACCGATCGCAATTACGGAAGCGAAGAATAATGCCAATAAGTTTTTATCACCCGGTTGTTTAAATGCGTTCACTGTACCGCGAAGCATTAAGACTAACCAGAATAAGATACCTGCGAATTTCACTGCTTGCCAGAAACGACCTAAGTCAATGAATTCATAGCCTTGGTGACCGAACATGAAGCTCCATTCTTCTGGAAGAATATGCGCAATCGCTAAGTAGCTACCAGTGAATGAACCGACGACTAATACCACTAATGCCCAGTAGAGAACATCCACACCCAATTTTTGGAATTTCGGATCTTTTCCGCCATTAATGATTGGCGCAAGGAATAAACCACCAGCTAAGAATGCCATTGCAATCCAGAATAAGGCTGCTTGAATATGCCATGTACGCACTAATGAATATGGGAAGTATTGAGAAATATCAATACCATAGAATTCCTGACCTTCAACCGTGTAGTGTGCAACAACGGCACCTAATGTGACTTGCAAGAGGAAAAGTGCAAGCACAGTGAAGAGGTATTTACCTAATGAACGTTGAGAAGGGGTAAGTTGTAATTTTGTGAGCGGATCGAACTCAGGTGTAGGTGGTTCTTTTTCATCTTCACGTTTTTTGAATGACCAAATCCATACCACGAAACCAATACCTGCAATGAGGAATACCACACTCGCAATAGACCAAATCACGTTTTCTGGTGTTGGCACGTTATTAATTAACGGCTCGTGTGGCCAGTTATTGGTATAACTTGCATGAGTATTTGGACGTTCAGCAGATGCAGTCCATGCGGTCCAGAAGAAGAATTTAGCTAAGTCTTTACGAGCTTGTAAATCAGGAAGAGTATTATCCTTCATTGCAAAGTGTTCACGGGTCACTTTGGTTGCAGGATCATCACCGTATAAAGAGATGTAGTATTGTGCTGTTTTTTCCATTGCCGCTAAACGGGTGTTTGAAAGCACAACGGTACCGTTTTCAACTTTGCTACCACGATATTCTTTGGTTAGACGCGCTTTTAATAAGGTTTGTTGTTCATCATTTAAATCAGCGAAGTTTTTACCAAATTCTTGATTCGCTGTAATATCCAACCAGTTAGTTAATTCACGGTGAAGCCAATCTGCCGTCCAGTCAGGCGCTTGGTATGCACCGTGCCCCCAAACAGAACCCACTTGCATACCACCAGTGGTTTGCCAAGCGGTTTGACCATGTAAAATTTCATCGTGAGTAATCACTTTTTCACCTGATTCTGAAACATATTGTTGCGGAATAGGTGGTGCTTCACGATAAACTTCGAACCCGTAGTAGCCGAGAATAGAGAATGCCCCAATCAATACGGCGACTAATAGGTACCAGAACTTTTTATACTGTCCCATTTTATCACTCCTAGATTATTAGAAAATATTATTTCCTGATGATTAAGTGTCGTAGATAATCATCAAGGACTAGATTTTACGCCAAGTAAAATACTTGAGCAATTATATCGACTATCAAGTGATGAAAATATTACCTAAAACTGAGTAATTTAATCAAGTAATAGGAAACGCTAACTGAAAAGATAAAAAATGCGGCCAAAAACCTATTGATTTTTGACCGCACTTTGTTTGAAGAGGGGATTAACGTTTAAACATGCCGCCTAAACCGCCAAGGCCACCTAAGCCGCCTCCGCCCATTAAGCCTTGCATGCCGCGCATCATTTTCGCCATTCCGCCTTTGCGCATTTTTTTCATCATACGTTGCATTTCATCAAATTGTTTCAGCAACTTATTCACATCTTGCACTTGTGTGCCAGAACCTAATGCAATACGACGACGGCGAGATCCTTTGATAATATCTGGATTGGCACGTTCTTTTAAGGTCATGGAATTAATGATGGCTTCCATTTTGATAAACATTTTGTCATCTACTTGATTTTTGACATGATCCGGTAAGTTTTTTGCACCCGGTAATTTTTCAAGCATCGACATCATACCGCCCATTTTTTTCATTTCACGGAGCTGTTCACGGAAATCGTCTAAGGTGAAATCATCGCCTTTCTTGAATTTCTGTGCCATTTTTTCCGCTTTTTCGCGATCCACTGAACGTTCAAGATCTTCGATAAGGGAAAGTACATCGCCCATGCCTAAAATACGCGATGCTACGCGATCAGGGTGGAATGGCTCAAGGGCTTCTGTTTTTTCGCCCACACCAAGGAATTTAATCGGTTTGCCCGTGATTTGACGAATAGATAAAGCCGCACCGCCACGCGCATCACCATCCACTTTGGTTAAGATAACCCCAGTAAGAGGCAAGGCTTCATTGAAGGCTTTTGCGGTATTTGCCGCATCTTGACCAGTCATCGCATCAACCGTGAAAAGCGTTTCAATTGGATTTAATGTCGCATGAACTTGCTTGATTTCATCCATCATCTCACTATCAACGTGTAAGCGACCCGCGGTATCCACGATTAATACATCGTAGAATTTCAGTTTCGCGTCAGCAAGTGCCGCTTTTGCAATCTCTACCGGTTTTTGTTTGACATCAGATGGGAAGAAATCCACGCCAACAGATTGTGCTAAGGTCTCAAGCTGTTTGATTGCCGCAGGACGATATACGTCGGCAGAGACTACAAGTACTTTCTTTTTATGACGTTCGCGTAAGAATTTTGCTAATTTACCCACGCTGGTGGTTTTACCCGCACCTTGTAAACCCGCCATTAAAATAACTGCGGGTGGCTGTGTTGCTAAGTTTAAGCTTTCATTGGCTTCCCCCATGGCTTTTTCGAGTTCACGTTGAACGATTTTTAAGAACTCTTGGCCTGGTGTTAAGCTTTTATTAACTTCTTCGCCTAATGCACTTTCTTTTACTTTAGCGATAAATTCACGTACGACAGGCAAAGCAACGTCAGCTTCTAATAACGCCATGCGCACTTCGCGTAGCGTCTCTTTAATATTATCTTCAGTTAAGCGACCTTTCCCGCTAATGTTACGTAGCGTTTTGGAAAGACGATCCGATAAATTCTCAAACATTTTAAATCCTGTTTTTTCTTAAAAAATTGCCGTGATTATACCGAAATTTGGGCGTTTTTCATCATTTCAAATAAAATTATGGCGATCTAGAGAAAAGATCCGTTAAAATAAGAATAATTCCTAGTAAAGAGAAAGCATTATGTGGTTTGCCCTTTTTTCGATTATTTTTTACATTCTTAGTTTATTGTTGATCGCCCCGTTTTTGATGAATTCATCAGAAGGGAAGTTGAGTCAAAGTAAAATCCCGTTTTTTCTGACCGCACTTGCAGCAATTGTTCTGCATGCAGTCAGCACGTTCCCTCTGTTAGAGGATCTTGCATCAGGGCAAAGTTTTACGCTAATGCAAATCGCTTCCTTAATGAGCGTAATTATTGCGGTCTTAGCTACGCTTTCCATGTTTCTCGTTTCCACAATGTGGTTTGTTTTACCAATCGTGTATGCGTTTTCGATCATTAGCTTGATCTTTGCGACATTCTTATCAAGCCACATTATTCAAATGCTTAATCAAAATACATTAATGTTATTCCATATTGGTTTGTCGCTCTTTACCTATGCGGTTTGTTTTATTGCAACGCTTTATGTGATTCAGTTAGTCTGGTTAGATCGCAATTTGAAAAAACGTAAAATTCAATTTTCGCCCGCAATTCCACCATTAATGGCGGTAGAACGTCATTTCTTCTGTTTATTTGCCATGGGTGAAGCATTACTGACGCTCACTTTAATTTCGGGTACTTATCATGTATTACAAGCGGTGACTCCAGAAAATCTGCACAAAGCGATTTTCTCTTTCCTTGCTTGGATTAGTTTTGGTATTGCTTGTTTTGGTCATTGGCGACTGGGCTGGCGCGGAAAAAGGATGATTATTTACGCAATTTCAGGTATCATTCTGCTCACGATTGGCTATTTTGGTAGCCGCTTGATTTAGTAAGAATCAAAGAACAAGTAAAAAGTGCGGTAAAAAATGACCGCACTTTTTGTTGATTAACGAACAAAAGGACTTTCCCTTGGACAGTATTCCCCTTAGTACTTTATTTATTACACTGATTATCTGTTTAATTTTATCTGCCTATTTTTCCGGCTCAGAAACCGGCTTACTCTCTCTCAATAAATATCGCCTTCGTTTTATGGCGGAACAAGGCAATAAAGGCGCGCAAAAAGCAGAAAAACTGCTTGAAAAGCCGGATACCTTGTTAAGTTTCATTTTGATCTTTAATAACCTTGTGAATATCAGCGCTTCCGCTATTGCAACCATGATTGGTATGCGTTTATATGGTGATGCAGGGGTAGCAATCGC
>CAJMPC010000078.1:0-8000 GCA_905215245.1 uncultured bacterium
ATTCGCTCTCATTTCTGCAATTAGTGCTAAAAAAGCCATTCCAGAAAAAATGCCACCAATATAACTTCCAAAATGATCCCATTTATCACTTTCATTTGCTAGCACACCATGGAATTTCCAAAAGTAAACACTCAGGGATATAAGACCAATGATAAGAAGTAACCACCAAAGATTTTTTTCAATAAAGAATTCTTTATTTTCCTTATTCATTATTTATTTCCATCACATCCGGCAATTTCGCTAATTGATTAACCAACAAATCAAAAGTGCGGTCAGATTTTACAGTGATTTTTAACTTCACTTGGGTTTCTACCAATGCCATCTCCATATTAGTCACAGTGAAGCCACGTAAACGAATAACGCGTAATACGCGCTCTAAAACCTCTGGGCGATGTTGAGCGATCAAGTCAAAAGTATATTGGTTCATCTTAAATTTCCTCCAGCATATCCGTGTTGCATGCACCTGGTGGCACTAATGGCCATACACATTCTTCAGGTGGAATGCATACTTGCAATAAATAGGCAGTTTCACTATTTAACAAACGATTAAGTGCGGCATCTACATCATCAGCGCGCTCAATGCGTTCAGCTGGAATATCAAAGGCTTTCGCTAACATCACGAAATCAGGGTTATCTTCTAGAATGGTTTCTGAACGGCGTTTGTTCCAGAAAAGGTCTTGCCATTGACGTACCATACCTAGGCGTTGGTTATCTAACAGCAAAATTTTCACGGGTAGTTTGCCGCGTTTGATTGAACCTAATTCTTGGATGTTCATCATTAATGAGCCATCACCAGTCACCAAAATCACTTCATCATGAGGGCGTGCTTTTTTCGCACCTACCGCTGCAGGTAAACCAAATCCCATGGTGCCGAAGCCCGCAGAGGTAATATAGTTTTCTGGTGCGAAATGGCGCATATGTTGCGCAGACCACATTTGATGTTGGCCAACATCGGTACAAATCACGGCATTTTGAGGTTTACGCTGAGAAAGCGTGTTGAGCAATGACCAAGGGTCAATTGGTCGGTTACCAGCATTGTCGATGTAAGTGAAATCGAGTTTGGCTTTCAGCGCTTGAATATGTGCACGCCAATCATCAATCGCAAGTGGGATGCTTAAAGCCTCTAAGGCTTGAATTAAATCACCCTGAAGGGCAACATTTGCCACACGAAGTTTATTGATTTCTGCTGCATCAATATCACAATGTATCACTTTCGCGTGTGGTGCAAAACTATCTAATTTACCTGTCACGCGGTCGTCAAAACGCGCACCGCATACTAACAATAAATCACATTCTTGTACGGCAACATTTGCGGCTCTTGTGCCATGCATACCAATCATGCCCATATAAACGGGATCGGTAGGGTCAATTGAGCCTAAACCTTTTAATGTCGAAACGGACGGCATTTTGGTAATTTGTAGGAATTTTCTGACCGCTTGTATGGCGTTTGCCATACCTACGCCACCACCAACATAAAGCACAGGTTTTTTCGCTTGCGACAATAACGCTTTAGCTTCCGCTAATTTTAATTCTGAAAGTGCGGTTGGTTTTACGGTTGGTTTTACAATGGGTTTGATATGTTCTGGTACATCGCCAACTTGGATGTTACGAGGGACATCAATTAACACTGGGCCTGGTCTGCCCCTTTGTGCAATTTGGAAAGCAGAGGCAATAATTTCGGGGAGTTCTTCGATGGATTGCACAATGTAGCTGTGCTTGGTGCAAGCAAGAGATAAACCTAAAACATCAGCCTCTTGGAAAGCATCGGTTCCGATAAGAGGAGCAGCTACTTGGCCAGTAAATGCTACGAGAGGCACAGAATCAGCAAAGGCATCACCTAAACCTGTAATTAAATTGGTCGCACCTGGGCCTGACGTTGCGACACATACGCCAACTTTACCTGTAGAGCGCGCATAACCAATTGCGGCGATTGCGGCACCTTGTTCGTTACGGCAAAGAAGGTGGTCAAGACCTGAGTCATAGATGGCATCATAGGTTGGCATGATTGCCCCGCCTGGGTAGCCGAAAAGATCGGTTACACCGTGCGCTTTTAAACATTGGATAATGAGTTGTGCGCCTGTCATGTTGCTTCCCGTTTTTATGATAATTAAATAATTTTATGAATATTGAAGTTCAGCATTGTAGCGGAATTTTTCGCCTTTGGTTAGGTTTTCGCGAAAAAACAAACGAAAAAAACACGATAACTAAGATTATCGTGTTTTTTGATAAGAAGCGCGGTCAGAAAACGTAATGTTTTCTACACAAAATTAGAAGCCTGCTTGTTTTTCTAATTGTTCAACAAGCGCATCGTCTAAGCCTAACGCTTTTGCTAAGTCTGCTAAGAAAATGATTTCTTTGCGAGATAAATCTTTGCTTACTAAACGAGCGGCTAAGTACACATTGCTTGCAAGTGCAGTATCGTTGCCTACAAGGCGTGCAATTTCACTGATAGAAATTGGATTTTGGATTTCTTGTGCAAGCCATTGTGCTAATTCAGGGTTGTTACCTGCTTCGTTTGCAATAGTTTGCTTTTCATCTTCAGTGATTTCACCATCTGCTGCCGCTGCGGCGATCATGGTGCGTAAAATTAATTCGCCAGCATCGACATGGCTTGATGAATTTAGTACATCAAATGCATTTTCTGAGATGTTTGGTTGGCTGTTTTGTTGGGATTTTTGATAGTTTTGGTAGGCTTGGTAAGCAAGATTACCTAAAACGGCAAGTGAGCCTAATTTTGCTAAGCTTGCACCACCGCTACGGCCTAAAATCATCGATAAAATACCACCTAACGCTGCACCACCACCAACTTTGGTGATAGAATCGATAGTTTGATTACCGGTTTCAAGTTTGCTTGCAGAGTTTTTAGCCACATCTAAAACTTGATTTAAAATGCTGTTGAGATCCATAAATGTTTCCTTTTGGTTATTAATAGAGATTAATTTTGGCCTTTAGACAGTAAATTTTAAAAAAAATTCATTATTTTTAACCGCACTTTAAATCAAATTCTTGACTAGGTTTTAGAATTCATTATATTGAAACCTTTCTTCATTCAAAAGGAACTTAATATGACGCAGTCAAACGCAAAGCGTGAGACCTTTTCCGGTCGGAAGGCATTTATTATGGCGGCGATTGGATCCGCTGTTGGCTTAGGAAACATCTGGCGTTTCCCTTATACTACTTATGAAAATGGTGGTGGTGCATTTATTATCCCTTATCTTATTGCACTTTTAACCGCTGGTATTCCATTGCTTTTCTTAGATTACGCAATTGGTCATCGCCATCGTGGTGGTGCCCCGCTTTCTTATCGTCGTTTTAACCCGCACTTTGAGGTGTTTGGTTGGTGGCAAGTAATGGTGAATGTTATCATTGGTCTTTACTACGCCGTGGTATTAGGTTGGGCGGCAAGCTATACCTATTTCTCACTTAATTCTGCTTGGGGCGACCAACCGATTGATTTCTTCCTACATGAATTCTTAAAAATGGGCGATATCAGCAATGGTGTGAGCTTTGAGTTTGTTGGCATGGTAACTGGCCCATTAATTGCTGTGTGGTTGGTGGCGTTAGGTGTGCTTTCTTTAGGTATTCAAAAAGGGATTTCTAAATCTTCAGATATCTTAATGCCTGTTTTAGTGGTGATGTTTGTGGCGTTGGTAGTTTATTCTTTATTCTTACCAGGTGCAGAAAAAGGCTTAAACGCACTATTTACACCAGACTGGTCAAAACTCTCTAATCCGAGCGTGTGGATTGCGGCTTACGGTCAAATCTTCTTCTCTCTTTCCATCTGTTTCGGGATTATGATCACGTATGCATCGTACTTGAAAAAAGATTCTGATTTAACAGGTAGCGGTTTGGTTGTCGGTTTTGCGAACTCAAGTTTTGAAGTGCTTGCCGGTATTGGTGTATTTGCGGCATTAGGTTTCATTGCAACTGCGCAAGGTGTAGAAGTGAGCGAAGTAGCAAAAGGTGGTATTGGTTTAGCCTTCTTTGCATTCCCAACTATTATTAACAAAGCACCATTCGGTGAAGTATTAGGGGTATTATTCTTCGGTTCATTAACCTTTGCGGCATTAACCTCATTTATCTCTGTTATTGAAGTAATCATTTCAGCGATTCAAGATAAACTCCGTTTACGTCGAGCAAAAGCGACCTTCGTTGTTGGCTTACCAATGATGGTGGTATCAGTCATTTTATTTGGTACGACAACCGGCTTACCAATGCTTGATGTATTAGATAAATTCGTGAACTACTTTGGTATCGTTGCAGTTGCATTTGTTTCATTAATTGTGATTGTAGCAAATGAAAAATTAGGCTTATTAGGCAACCACTTAAATCAAAGCTCTTCATTCAAAGTCGGTTTCCTATGGCGTTTATGCATTGTCATCACCACCGGTATTCTCGCCTTTATGTTATTGAGTGAAGGTGCGAAAGTATTTACAGAAGGTTATGAAGGCTATCCAAACTGGTTTGTAAATATCTTTGGTTGGGGTATGGCAATTTCGCTAGTGGTTGTTTCGTTCATTCTTTCTCGTTTAAAATGGAAAAATGAAGATAACTTCAAGCTTGAAGAAAAAGGAGAATAAAGATGACAAGTATTGCAATTACAATGATGATTGTGGCGCTTCTAGTGATTTGGGGCGGCTTGATCTTTTCCTTAATCAGACTTCCAAAAGAAGAAAAATAAGGTCAAAATTGACCGCACTTTGAAATAAGTAGGGCGTGCTGAGCACGCCCTTTTTTGTTATTTCGATAAATCGATTTGATATATCGCAAATCCCACTTCATCGGTGCCGACTTTCTTCATTGGGTATTGCGCATTGTCTTGAATAAATTTCGCCGCTTGTTCGCTTGGCGAGGTTTCAAAACGTACATCTAATTTATCGTTACCTTTAATCGGTGCAAAACGCCAGTTTTTATCCGCACTTGGGTTTACATGGCCATTTTTCTCGCTTTCTGCTTTGATGTAATCCGCAAGAATTTGGCGGTTTTCATCTGGAGAAGCGTAAACAATGTGCGCATCGCCTGTACCAGGGAATTTATTACCGTAAGCACGATAGTTGTTAGTTGCAATTAAGAATTCTGCTTTTGGATCAACCGGTTTACCTTGGTAAGTTAAATTTACCACACGGTGTGAGTTAGGGTTAATCAATTTACATTCGCCGTCATAACGCGGTGGTTGAGTCAGGTCGAATTCATAATTTACGCCGTCAATCACATCGTAGTTATAAGTACGGAAACCGTCCCAATCAAGTAAAGATTGTGGTTTGTCGCTTGTAGGATCGATTTGTTTGAACATACCTGCGCTACATTCTAACCACTCTTTCAGTTCTTCACCGGTTGCTTTCACCACAACTAATGTGTTTGGATAAAGGTATAAGTCTGCTGCGTTACGGAACGTTAATTCACCTTTGTTCACTTCAGTATAGCCCGTTGGGTCATTTTTGCGTCCGCCCGCTTTAAATGGTGCGCCTGCACTTAAAATTGGTAAGCCCGCCATCGCTGCAACACTTGGTGCCACTTTTTCAACGTAAGCTTTTTGTGCTTGGTTCACAATTTGAATGGTTGGGTCATCTTGCACTAGGGCTAAGTAGCTATACATGTTATCGGTCGCTTTACCGATTGGCTGTGCCACGAATTCACGGGTGGCTTCATGCACAGGTTTTAAAAGTGCGGTCAATTCTGCATCACTTTCTGTGGTCGCTTTTTTGTTTTCTGCATCGTAAATTGGACGAAGTACCGCTTTACCATCAGCCACTAACCATTTTCCGTTGTGTTGAGCAAGGGTTAAGTCGATCACACTGATGTTATTTGCCCAGTAGCCTGCCATACTTTCAGGAACGCCTTTCACGGTACCTTTAGCAATATCTGCATTTGGTGATTTGGCGAACTCTTTGTTTGGGAATAAACGGTGAGAGTGACCGAAAACAATCGCGTCAATGTGTGGTACATCAGCAAGGTAGAATGCTGAGTTTTCTGCACCTTCTTGATATGGCTCATCTGATGGGCCTGTGTGAGCAAGTGCCACAATAATATCGGCGCCTTTTTGTTTCATTTCTGGCACATATTTTTGTGCGGTTTTCACGATATCGCGCGTTTCAACTTTGCCTTGTAAATTTGCTTTATCCCATACCATAATTTGTGGTGGTACAAAACCGATATAACCAATGTTTAGTTTGTGCTTTTTACCTTGGCTATCTACCACTTCTTTGGTTTGAATCACATAAGGTGTGAAATAGGGCTCTTCGGTACCGACTTTTACTACGTTGGCATTGATGATTGGGAATTTCGCTTGTTTAATCGCATCGGCTAAATAATCTAAGCCATAGTTAAATTCGTGGTTACCTAATGTGCCCACTTCATAGTGCATCGCATTTAAGCAATCTACAGCTGGGTTTGGTTTGCCTTCTTTATAACCTTTCGCGGCTTGATAGTCAGCAATTGGGTTACCTTGGATTAAGTCACCGTTATCAACTAAAACGCTGTTTTTCACCTCTTTACGCGCTTGACGAATCAAGCTTGCTGCACGGGTAAAACCGAATTTCTCTGTAGGTGCATCTTTGTAGTAATCGAAGTCAGTCAAAAAACTGTGAATATCGGTCGTTGCTACGATACGTAAATCGACTTGTGTGTCGCTTTTCGCAAAAGCAAAATGGCTCGCACTCAACGCTAAAATGCTGCTTGCGCCAAGTTGGATGAAATCTCTTCTGTTGATCATATGTGTCATATGTGCTCCTGTTGTGTGAGAATCGACGGGATTTTAAATCTCTTTTATATATAAAGAAAGCGCAATATAAAGTTCTGGGATGAAGTGTGATGAGCATCACAAAATAAAGGATTGAATTTTGTTGCAAAACTCCGCATTTGGGACAAAAATAGGCTATCCAATCCACTAGAAATTAAGTCATTCATAGTAAGGTAGCCTGCATTTATTGATGGCATCCGATAAGGAGATCGCTATGGCTTTTAATCTTAAAAATAGACACCTATTAAGTCTTGTTCATCATTCAGAACGCGAAATTAATTATTTGTTAGATTTATCACGTGATTTGAAACGTGCTAAATATGCAGGAACAGAGCAACCTCAGCTTAAAGGTAAAAATATCGCACTTATTTTTGAAAAGACATCAACGCGTACTCGTTGTGCTTTTGAAGTTGCAGCTTATGATCAAGGTGCTCGAGTGACTTATATCGATCCAAACTCTTCTCAAATTGGACATAAAGAAAGCATGAAAGATACAGCTCGAGTACTTGGAAGAATGTATGATGCGATTGAGTATCGAGGCTTTAAACAAAGTACCGTACAAGAACTTGCAGATTATGCTGGAGTGCCGGTGTTTAATGGTTTAACGGATGAGTTTCATCCTACACAAATGCTCGCGGATGTTCTCACGATGATTGAGCATTGTGACAAGCCACTTCATCAAATAAGTTATGTGTATATTGGTGACGCACGCAATAACATGGGGAATTCTCTTTTACTAATTGGATCAAAACTAGGGATGGATGTGCGTATTTGCGCCCCTAAAGCCTTATTACCAGAAGCCAGTTTTATTGAAATGTGTAAGGGTTTTGCTAAAGAAAGCGGTGCGCGGATTACTGTAACGGAAGATATCGATAAAGCCGTAAGAGGAGTTGATTTTGTGCATACAGATGTTTGGGTCTCAATGGGTGAACCATTAGAAGCTTGGGGAGAACGTATTAAGTTATTGCTTCCTTATCAAGTAACGCCTGAACTCATGAAGCGTACAAGTAATCCAAAAGTAAAATTCATGCACTGTTTACCTGCATTCCATAATAGCGAAACCAAAGTGGGTCGCCAAATTGCTGAAAAGTATCCTCAATTAGGGAACGGCATTGAAGTGACTGAAGAGGTGTTTGAATCGCCGATGAATATTGCATTTGAGCAAGCAGAAAACCGTATGCATACGATTAAAGCAGTCATGGTAGCGAGTTTAGCTTAGGAAAGATCTCGATAAATGAGTACATTTATTAATCATCTATTT
>CAJMPC010000079.1:0-7982 GCA_905215245.1 uncultured bacterium
AAGTATTTCCTTACGTTCCCTATATTAGATTTTCATAAGAAGAGAGAAGGTAAGAGACATTCTCTCTTTTTTATTTTTAATTCCTATTTATTTCTAACTCCTAATAAGTATGAGTCTAAAAGGTTCACAAATATTTCACAAAAAGTAAGGGCGTAAAGTGGAATAAAAGCCCATTTTTCGATAAAATAAGGTGCTTTTAATTTTCGAATTTCAATTTCTGGATGTGTAAGTCATTCTTTACTCGTCGAGGAATTAAACAGATTTGAGTTTTTAAATTTATGTGTCAGTGAATAATGCTTTGATCTTAAAGTATTTTCTGTCACGCTCAATCGTGAGATTGCTTTTAGAGCATATGCTTTAATCGCAATCGTGTTTTTAACCTAGAAAAGTAGTGCAAACAGTATGATTACAATCAAAAAAGGCTTGGATCTTCCTATTGCAGGAAAACCAGCACAAGTAATCCATAGCGGTAACGCTGTGAATCAGGTTGCGATTCTTGGTGAAGAGTATGTGGGTATGCGTCCTTCTATGAAGGTACGTGAAGGCGATGTTGTGAAAAAAGGCCAAGTGCTTTTTGAAGACAAGAAAAACCCTGGAGTGGTTTTCACAGCCCCTGCGAGTGGTACTATCACTGTAATTAATCGTGGCGAAAAACGTGTATTACAATCTGTGGTCATTGATGTGCAAGGTAACGATCAAGTTGCTTTCGCTAAATATAACGCAGGTGAGCTCAATACGCTTTCTTCTGAACAAGTTAAACAAAACCTCGTTGAATCTGGTTTGTGGACAGCGTTCCGCACCCGTCCGTTCAGCAAAGTGCCTGCCTTAGATGCAGAACCTTCTTCTCTGTTTGTAAATGCGATGGATACTAATCCTTTGGCAGCAAATCCAGAGGTGGTGTTAAAAGAGCATTGGCAAGATTTTATTGACGGTTTAACAGTATTAAGTCGTCTATTCCCAAATAAACCATTAAATCTATGTAAAGCGGGTGATAGCAATATCCCAACCGTGGATTTAGCTAACCTAAAAGTACATGATTTTGGCGGTGTCCATCCTGCTGGTTTAGTGGGTACTCATATTCACTTTATCGATCCAGTTGGTGTGAATAAAACCGTATGGCATATCAATTACCAAGATGTGATTGCTGTAGGTAAATTATTCACCACGGGCGAACTTTATGTAGAACGCATTATTTCTCTTGCTGGTCCGCAAGTGAAAGAGCCTCGTTTAGTTCGTACCGTAATCGGTGCTAACCTTTCTCAATTAACCGCAGGTGAATTAAAAGACGGTAATAACCGTGTGATTTCTGGTTCAGTACTTTGTGGTCAAACAGCAAAAGATGCTCACGACTATTTAGGTCGTTATGCATTACAAGTTTCTGTGATTGCAGAAGGTAATGAGAAAGAGTTCTTAGGTTGGATCACACCACAATCGAACAAATATTCGATTACCCGTACCGTATTAGGTCACTTTGGTAAGAAATTATTCAACTTTACTACTGCAGAAAATGGTGGTGAGCGTGCAATGGTACCAATTGGTAGCTATGAGCGCGTAATGCCGTTGGATATTTTACCGACATTATTATTACGTGATTTAATCGTGGGCGATACCGATGGTGCACAAGCGTTAGGTTGTCTTGAATTAGATGAAGAAGACTTAGCATTATGTTCTTTCGTTTGCCCGGGCAAATATGAATACGGTTCAATCTTGCGTCAAGTATTAGATAAGATTGAGAAGGAAGGTTAAAAATGGGTTTAAAAAATCTTTTTGAAAAAATGGAACCCGCGTTTTTACCAGGCGGTAAATACAGCAAGTTTTATCCGATCTTTGAATCGATTTATACCTTGCTTTATACACCAGGTACGGTAACGCACAAAAACACACACGTTCGTGATGCGTTAGACTCAAAACGTATGATGATTACGGTTTTCCTTGCGTTGTTCCCAGCGATTTTCTACGGGATGTACAATGTGGGTAACCAAGCGATCCCTGCCTTAAATCAATTAGGCAATTTAGATCAATTAATTGCTAACGATTGGCACTATGCGCTTGCAAGTTCATTAGGTTTAGATTTAACCAATAATGCAACTTGGGGCTCAAAAATGGCGTTAGGGGCGATCTTCTTCTTACCAATTTACTTAGTGGTATTTACCGTTTGTACAATTTGGGAATTATTGTTCTCCGTGGTGCGTGGTCATGAAGTAAATGAAGGGATGTTCGTTTCAACCATTTTATTTGCGTTAATCGTTCCACCAACATTGCCATTATGGCAAGCTGCACTTGGTATCAGTTTTGGTATCGTGGTAGCGAAAGAAATCTTCGGTGGTGTAGGTCGTAACTTTATGAACCCTGCACTTGCGGGTCGTGCATTCTTATTCTTCGCTTATCCGGCTCAAATTTCCGGTGACTTAGTATGGACTGCTGCAGATGGTTTCTCTGGTGCTACCGCACTTTCACAATGGTCTCAAGGTGGTCAAGCTGCATTACAACACACCGTAACCGGTCAACCTATTACTTGGATGGATGCATTCATCGGTAATATTCCTGGTTCAATGGGTGAGGTTTCAACGCTTGCGTTATTAATCGGTGGTGCGTTAATTGTATTCACCCGTATTGCTTCTTGGCGCATTATGGCTGGTGTCATGATCGGTATGATTGGTACAGCAACCTTATTCAACTTAATCGGTTCTGATTCTAACCAAATGTTCTCAATGCCTTGGCATTGGCACTTTGTATTAGGTGGTTTTGCACTTGGTATGATCTTCATGGCTACAGACCCTGTATCAGCTTCATTTACCAACACGGGTAAATGGTGGTACGGTGCGTTAATTGGCGTGATGGCGGTATTAATTCGTACAGTGAACCCAGCTTATCCAGAAGGGATGATGTTAGCGATTTTATTTGCAAACTTATTTGCACCAATTTTCGACTACATCGTGGTTCAAGCAAATATCAAACGTCGGAGAGCAAGAACAAATGGCTAAATTTAATAAAGATAGCGTTAGCGGTACAGTTACCGTTGTTGTGTTGCTAAGTTTAGTGTGTTCTATCGTGGTTTCTGGTGCTGCAGTAGCATTAAAATCCAAACAAGATGAACAAAAAGCACTCGACGTTCAACGTAACATTTTAACTGTTGCTGGCTTAATGAAAGAAGATAATGCATCAGTAATTAAAGACACTTACAGCAAATTTATTGAACCACGTTTAGTTGATTTGCAAAGTGGTGATTACGTTCAAGCTTCAGCAGAAGAAATTAATAAATTTGAACCTAAAGATGCGGTTAAAGATCCAGCTAAAAGCCAAGCTATCCCAGCTGAGGCAGATAAAGCAGGGATCAAGGTCCGTGCAAACCAAGCGCGTGTTTATCTTGTAAAAGATGAACAAGGCAATGTAACCCAAGTGGTATTACCAATGTATGGCCGTGGTTTATGGTCAACCATGTATGGTTTTGTTTCTGTTGCACCAGATGCGAATACCATCAAAGGTATTACTTACTATGATCAAGGTGAAACAGCTGGTCTTGGGGGCGAAATTGCGAACCCTCGTTGGCAAGCACAGTTCGTTGATAAAAAATTATTCGATGAACAAGGTAACCAAAAATTCAAAATCTACAAAGGTAGCTCTGCTGCAGATAAAGAGCACGGTGTAGATGGTTTATCAGGTGCAACTTTAACCAGTAACGGTGTTCAAGGTTCATTTGATTATTGGTTCAGCCAAAATGGCTTTGGTCCATTCTTAGCGAAATTTAAAGCAGGAGAAATCAAATAATGGCTGATGCAAAAGTAAACTTAAAAGGTCTTTTATTCGATCCTATTGTTAAAAATAACCCGATTGCCTTGCAAATTTTGGGTATCTGTTCTGCATTAGCGGTAACAACCCAATTACAAACTGCGATCGTTATGGCGATTGCGGTAAGTTTGGTAACCGGTTTCTCCAGTTTGTTCATTTCATTGATTCGTAACTATATTCCAAATAGTATCCGTATCATTGTGCAACTGGCGATCATCGCATCTTTGGTAATCTTGGTTGACCAAGTATTAAAAGCTTATGCTTATGGTTTATCTAAACAGCTTTCTGTATTCGTTGGTCTTATCATTACAAACTGTATCGTAATGGGCCGTGCAGAAGCGTTCGCGATGAAATCACCTCCGCTAGAAAGCTTTGTTGATGGTATCGGTAACGGTTTAGGTTATGGTGCGATCTTATTAATTGTTGCAACATTACGTGAACTAATCGGTTCTGGTCGTTTATTTGGTTTCCCTGTATTCCAAACAATTCAAGACGGTGGTTGGTATCAACCAAACGGTTTATTCCTTCTTGCACCAAGTGCGTTCTTTATTATCGGCTTCGTTATTTGGGGCTTAAGAACGTGGAAACCTGAGCAACAGGAGAAATAATCAATGGAACATTATATTAGCCTATTCGTGAAGGCGATCTTCATTGAAAACATGGCGCTCTCTTTCTTCTTAGGGATGTGTACTTTCCTTGCGGTTTCTAAGAAAGTTTCTACGGCATTTGGCCTTGGTGTTGCGGTAACAGTAGTACTTGGTATTGCGGTACCAGCGAACCAATTTGTGTATGAACATGTATTAAAAGATGGCGCTTTGGTAGAAGGTGTGAGCCTTGAGTTCTTAAACTTCATTACCTTTATCGGGATTATTGCGGGTCTTGTTCAATTACTTGAAATGACTTTAGATAAATTCTTCCCAGCACTTTATAACGCATTAGGTATCTTCCTTCCACTTATCGCCGTAAACTGTGCGATCTTTGGTGGTGTATCTTTTGCGGTACAACGTGAATACACTTTTGCAGAATCTGCAGTTTATGGTGTAGGTGCGGGGCTTGGTTGGATGTTAGCAATCGTTGCGCTTGCAGGCTTAACCGAAAAAATGAAATATGCCGATGTACCGGCAGGCTTAAAAGGATTAGGGATTACCTTTATCACTGCAGGCTTGATGGCGCTTGGCTTTATGTCATTCTCTGGTATTCAGTTATAAGGAGGCATAAATGAGCGAATCTTCAATTTTATTATTAGGTGTTGCGGCATTTACGGTTATCCTTTTAGTGCTCGTTGCGATTATTTTATTCGCTAAATCAAAATTAGTGGATTCTGGTGATATTACCATTTCTATTAATGATGATCCTGAAAAAGCGATCACTTTACCTGCTGGCGGTAAACTACTTGGTGCATTAGCAAGTAAAGGTATCTTCGTTTCTTCTGCTTGTGGTGGCGGTGGCTCTTGTGGCCAATGTATTGTGAAAGTAAAAAGTGGCGGTGGTGAAATTCTCCCAACTGAACTTTCTCACATTAATAATCGTGAAGCAAAAGAAGGTTATCGTTTAGCTTGCCAAGTGAATGTAAAAGGCAATATGGACGTTGAACTTCCAGAAGAAATTTTCGGCGTGAAAAAATGGGAATGTACTGTTATTTCTAATGATAACAAAGCAACCTTTATTAAAGAGCTTAAATTAGCGATTCCTGAAGGCGAAGAAGTACCTTTCCGTGCGGGTGGTTATATCCAAATCGAAGCTGATCCACATACGGTTTACTATAAAGATTTTGATATTCCAGAAGAATACCACGAAGATTGGGACAAATACGATTTATGGCGTTATGTGTCTAAAGTGGATGAGCATATTATCCGTGCTTACTCAATGGCTTCATACCCAGAAGAGAAAGGCATCATTATGCTTAACGTGCGTATTGCAACGCCTCCACCACGTCAACCTGATGCACCTCCAGGTCAAATGTCTTCTTACATTTGGTCATTAAAACCAGGTGATAAAGTGACAATTTCTGGTCCATTCGGTGAATTCTTCGCGAAAGAAACCGATAACGAAATGGTCTTCATCGGTGGTGGTGCGGGTATGGCACCAATGCGTTCTCATATCTTTGACCAATTAAAACGTTTACACTCTAAACGTAAAATGTCATTCTGGTATGGTGCACGTTCTAAACGTGAAATGTTCTATGTAGAAGATTTTGATCAGCTTCAAGCAGAAAATCCAAACTTTACATGGCACGTGGCATTATCTGATCCGTTACCAGAAGATAACTGGACAGGTTACACCGGCTTTATTCACAACGTACTTTATGAAAACTACTTGAAAAATCATGAAGCACCAGAAGATTGTGAATACTACATGTGTGGACCTCCAGTCATGAACGCGGCGGTAATCAAAATGTTGAAAGACCTCGGTGTTGAAGATGAAAACATCTTATTAGATGACTTCGGTGGTTGATTTTAGTTAACCAAAACATCATTAAAACTGACCGCACTTTGTGATGAAGTGCGGTCAATATTTAAGATGGATTACAGGCAAGCTGATGGAAGAGTCGGTTTGCCTGTAATTCATATATTTAGGAAGGAATAGATGAAAAAAGTATTAAGCGGATTGATTGCTGTAGTCCTAGCTTGTTCATTAAGTGCATGTAAGAAAGATCCCGAAATTATTTCACTTAGTGGTAAAACCATGGGAACCACTTACCATATCCGTTATATTGAGGATGATTCTGTTAGCGAAAACGCACAAAAAACACATGAACAAATTGAAGTGGTTTTAAAAGACGTGAATCAGAAAATGTCCACTTACATTAAAGATTCCGAATTAAGTCGCTTTAATCAAAATACACAAGTGAATACACCAATTGAAATATCTGCTGACTTTGCCAAAGTATTACAAGAAGCAATCCGTTTAAATCAGGTTACTGAAGGTTCATTGGATGTGACTGTAGGGCCTGTAGTGAATTTATGGGGATTTGGCCCAGAAAAACGTCCAGAACGTAAACCAACCCCAGAACAACTTGCTGAACGTCAAAGTTGGGTAGGAATTGATAAAATTCACCTTGATATGAGCGGTAAAACCCCAACATTAAGTAAAGCAGTACCGCAGGTTTATATTGATTTGTCATCTATTGCTAAGGGCTTTGGCGTGGATCAAGTGGCAGATGTATTAGAGCAACACCACGTGCAAAATTATATGGTGGAAATTGGCGGGGAAATTCGTGCTAAAGGTAAAAATCCTGAGAATAAAGCCTGGCAAATCGCCATTGAAAAACCTAATAATACGGGGGAAAGAGCAGTTCAAGAAGTGATAGGTTTAAATAATATGGCGATGGCCACTTCAGGCGATTACCGTATTTATTTTGAGGAAAATGGCCAACGTTTTGCTCATGAAATTGACCCGAAAACAGGTTATCCCATTCAGCATCATTTAGCCTCAATTACCGTACTTGGATCAAGCTCAATGACTGCTGATGGCTTATCTACAGGTTTATTTGTACTCGGTGAAAAGAAAGCACTTGAAGTGGCCGAGAAAGAAAATATTCCCGTGTATTTAATTATGAAAACAGAAAAAGGCTTTGAAACGAAAATGTCGTCAGCCTTCCAAAAATTACTCGCAAATAAGGAATAATCATGCAAACGTTATTTTTTACTCTATTAGCTTTTGTGGCAATTATCGTATTGATGTCAGTAGGCTTTATCTTTAAAAAACAAGCTTTAAAAGGAAGCTGTGGAGGCCTTTCCTCACTCGGTATTGCCAAAGCTTGTGACTGTGATAAACCGTGCGATACTTTGCAAGAAAAATTAGATGCTGGCGATGAAAATGCTAAAGCTGAATATGAACAAAAATTTGCGAAGAAAGACGATGATTCGCAATTTTATGAAGTGAAATAATTCACTTAAAACTAACCGCACTTTGTGCAATAACCTTAATTTATGGGGCGGAAGTCATTCCGCTATGTTTCAATCATTATCACCAATGTGCTTCGCCTTAACCGAAGTTACGGGAGACTTATGTTAACTTCAAATACTTATAATCAACATTTCGCACCATTGAGTGCAGAACAACTTGCCGAAAATGCCACTAAAAAAGTCATTTGTGGTATGTCTGGTGGGGTGGACTCCTCCGTTTCTGCGTTTATTCTTCAACAACAAGGCTACCAAGTGGAAGGTTTGTTTATGAAAAACTGGGAAGAA
>CAJMPC010000080.1:0-7850 GCA_905215245.1 uncultured bacterium
TCAATATGAAGCGGGTAAAGCCTTGGGAATAGGCTTCTGGGGCGTGCAACGTCATATTGTGATTCCACAAGCGTTGAAAGTCGCGTTACCGCCATTAACAAACCAATATATTACGATTGTTAAATTAACATCATTGGTTTCAGTGATTTCATTAACAGAAATTTTATTAGTAGGCCAACAGCTTTATACACGTAACTTCTTGGTATTAGAAACGTTATTAGCCGTAGCATTCTACTATGTTGTGATTGTGAGCTTGCTTTCTTGGTTATTGAAAAAATTAGAACAACGTTTAGATGTGTCATTACGTCATGAAGAAAGTGAACAACCAGTTAATGTAGAACGTTCAGAACTTGCACCTTACAGCGTGTTAAAAACTGAACACAGCAACAATGCTGAAGCGTTACGCATTGAAAATGTGAAAAAATCCTTTAATCATGTTCAAGTATTAAAAGGTATAGATCTTTCATTGAAATGGGGTGAAGTGCTATCAATTATTGGTTATTCTGGTTCAGGTAAAACGACATTAATTCGTAGCATTAACGGATTAGAAACTTTAGACCAAGGTTCAATTTACTTGGATGGAGAAAGCTTTATTGAAGGTAAACATTTAGCATCGAATGCACAAAATAAAATTGTTAACTTAGGTATGGTATTCCAAAACTATAACTTGTTCCCACACAAAACAGTATTAGAGAACTTATTATTAGCACCAGAATATCATGGTAAACCAGAACAAGAAACTCGCTTGCTTGCATTGGCAATGTTAGATAAAGTAGGTCTATTAGCACATGCGAATAAATATCCGCATCAGCTATCAGGTGGTCAACAACAACGTGTGGCAATTGTACGTGCGTTAGTAATGAAACCGAAAATTATGCTCTTTGATGAACCTACATCAGCATTAGACCCTGAATTAGTGGGCGAAGTATTGTTGGTAATGGAAGAGCTTGCAAAAGAAGATATGACAATGGTGATTGTTACCCATGAAATGCAATTTGCCTTGAAAGTATCAGATAAAATTGCCTTTATGGATGCGGGTGAAATTGCCTTCTTGCAAACACCAGATGAATTAAGAAAAAATGACGATCCTCGTATTCGTAAATTCATCAATAACGAAATTTTAAGAAACGACTTTATTATTTAAGGAAAGCATTATGTCAGTAGATTTTCCAGAATTTGTAGAAATTGGAATTCTTCAACAACGTAAAATTGAAGCAGAAATTATCAAGCCAATTTATGAAATTATGAAACGTGAATTTGGTCTTGAAAAGGCTAAAGCAATTATCGAAGAAGCGGTTGCAAATGCAGCTGTGGATGCTGGTAAAGAATATGCGAAACGTGAGCCTGAAGGTACGAGTATAGAAAGCTTTGTGGCATTGCAATATCTGTGGGAAAAAGATGATGCACTTCGCATTGAAGTGGTTAATAACGATCATTACCAATATAATTACAACGTCCATCGTTGTCGCTATGCGGAAATGTATCAAGAAATGGGATTAGCTGATATTGGTTTCTTGCTTTCTTGTAACCGTGATAGCAAATTTATTGAAGGCTATGCGCCAAATGTAAAATTAACACGTCCTCATACGGTAATGAATGGTGATGGTTTCTGTGATTTCCGTTACCAACTTCAAGAAGAAACAAAAGCAGAGAAATAATGTATGACAGTACAAATTAATACTGCGAGATTATTAAAACTCATTGATGATTTTGCTCAATTTGGACGAACAGAAAAAGGTGGGGTAACCCGCCTTACTTTAAGTGATGAAGACAAACAAGCTCGTGATTATTTTGTACAAATTGTAAAAGAGGCGGGCTTTTCTGTTCAAGTAGATGGAATTGGTAATATTTTTGTTCGCCGCCTAGGATTGCAACCAAATTTATCACCAATTTTACTTGGTTCACATGGTGATTCTCAACCGCTTGGTGGTCGCTATGATGGTATCTATGGTGTATTGGCTGGGTTAGAAGTTTTACTCTCGCTTAATGATCAAAGAATTGAAACTATGCGTTCGATTGATTTGGTGATGTGGACGAATGAAGAAGGCGCAAGATTTGCCCCTGCGATGATGGGAGCTGCGGTTTTTACGGGAAAATTGTCCCTTAATGATGCGTTAAAAATCCAAGATAAAGATGGCTTAATGATTAAAGATGAGCTTGAACGCATTGGCTACTTAGGTCAGGCTGATTTTTCACAATATAAAGCTCATGCAGCGTTAGAAGTTCACATTGAGCAAGGTCCAATTTTAGAACGCAATCAAACAGATGTCGGCGTAGTGACTGGGGCATTAGGACAACGTTGGTATCAAATTACATTTGATGGTTTAGCGTCTCATGCAGGGACGACACCGATGAATATGCGTCAAGATGCAGCTGTAGGAATGGCTAAAGCCATTGTGAAATTTAATGAAATTGGATTGCGTGAAGTACTAAATCAAGGTCGTGTAACAGTAGGGTATGTACAACTTACCCCAAATTCGCCAAATGTGATTCCTGGAAAAGCGTATTTTACCTTAGAAGTTCGTCATCCAAGTACAGTGTCTTTAACTCAAATAGATCAAGAAATTCGTCAGATTTTGACAGATATTGCAACTGAAACCAATCTATCAGTGTGCATTAAACAAGTTGTTACATTAGAGCCTCTAGCATTTGATGTTCGCCTGACGGATATTATTCAGAATACCGCGGAAGCATTGAATTATTCATGGGAACGTATTGTATCAGGTGCAGGACATGATTCTTGTCATTTAAATAGTAAATTTCCAACAGCAATGATCCCTTGCATTGATGGTTTGAGTCACAATGAAGCGGAAAATATTACGGATGAATGGTGTGAGTTTGGCGGAAATATGTTGTTAAATGCGACACTTGCTCTGGCGAACGAAGACTAAATGATTGAGTCATTTGATAGAATTCTTTTATAATGCACAAAATTTAAAAGATAGGATTTTATTATGGGTATGATTATCACCGTTGATGGTCCAAGCGGAGCAGGGAAAGGAACACTTTGTTACGCCTTGGCTGAAAAGTTGGGTTTTACCTTGTTGGATAGTGGTGCCATTTATCGCGTGACGGCATTGGCTGCGCTGAAACGTCATGCAGATTTAACTGATGAAGAAGGATTAGCGGAGTTAGCGCGTCATTTAGATATTCACTTCATTCCAAAGAATGGAGAAGTCAATGTGCTTCTTGGTGGGATGGATGTGAGTCATTTAATTCGTACGCAAGAAGTGGCGGAGGCTGCATCAAAAGTAGCGGGTTTTCAAAAAGAGCGGTCAGCTTTACTGCAACTTCAGCAGGATTTTGGTAAAAATGACGGTCTGATTGCGGATGGGCGAGATATGGGAACGGTGGTTTTCCCAAATGCACAAGTTAAACTATTTTTAGACGCAAGTGCGGAAGAACGTGCAAAAAGACGCTATAAACAGTTGCAAAATAAGGGAATTAATGGTAACTTTGCACAGATTTTAGCCGAGATACAAGAACGCGATTTTCGCGATAGAAATCGTGAGGTTGCGCCATTGAAACCGGCTGATGATGCTTTATTGTTAGATAGTACAACATTGAGTATTGATGAAGTCATTGCTCAAGCGTTAGCTTATATTCAACAAAAAGCGTCAATTTCGATTTAACTGTTTATTCAAGGAAGAATAGACATTTATCCTCAACCCCGCATTTTATGGATCTTAATGTGGATGTTATTAACTTAAATTAAGAAGATTATTTATATGTCAGAATCTTTTGCTCAACTCTTTGAAGAATCATTAAAAGGCCTTGAAACCCGTCAAGGTTCAATCGTTAGCGGTACTGTTGTTGCTATTCAAAAAGGCTTTGTACTTGTTGATGCAGGCTTAAAATCTGAATCTGCAATTCCTGTTGCTGAATTCCAAAACGCTCAAGGTGAACTTGAAGTTAAAGTTGGCGACACAGTAAACGTAGCTTTAGATGCAGTTGAAGATGGTTACGGCGAAACTAAACTTTCTCGTGAGAAAGCAGTTCGTCACGAATCTTGGATTGAATTAGAAAAAGCTTACGAAGAAAAAGCGACCGTTATCGGTTTAATCAACGGTAAAGTGAAAGGCGGTTTCACAGTTGAGTTAAACGGTGTTCGTGCATTCTTACCAGGTTCATTAGTTGATACACGTCCAGCACGTGAAGCAGATCACCTACTTGGTAAAGAATTAGAATTCAAAGTAATCAAATTAGATCAAAAACGTAACAACGTTGTTGTTTCTCGTCGTGCAGTGATCGAATCTGAAAACAGCCAAGAACGTGAACAAATCCTTGAGAACCTAGCTGAAGGTTCAGAAGTTAAAGGTATCGTTAAAAACTTAACTGACTACGGTGCATTCGTAGATTTAGGTGGCGTTGACGGTTTATTACACATCACTGATATGGCTTGGAAACGTGTTAAACACCCAAGCGAAATCGTGAATGTAGGCGACGAAGTAACTGTTAAAGTATTAAAATTTGACAAAGATCGTACTCGCGTATCTTTAGGCTTAAAACAATTAGGTCAAGATCCTTGGGTTGCTATCGCTGAAAACCACCCAGTAAACAGCAAATTAACTGGTAAAGTAACTAACTTAACTGACTATGGTTGTTTCGTTGAAATCTTAGATGGTGTTGAAGGTTTAGTTCACGTTTCTGAAATGGATTGGACTAACAAAAACATCCACCCATCTAAAGTTGTAAGCTTAGGCGATACAGTTGAAGTAATGGTGTTAGAAGTTGACGAAGAACGTCGTCGTATTTCTTTAGGTTTAAAACAATGCAAACCTAACCCATGGACTCAATTCGCTGAAACTCATAACAAAGGCGACAAAGTTACTGGTAAAATCAAATCAATCACTGATTTCGGTATCTTCATCGGTCTTGAAGGTGGTATCGACGGTTTAGTTCACTTATCTGACATTTCTTGGAATGTTGCAGGTGAAGAAGCAGTTCGTAACTACAAAAAAGGTGACGAAGTTTCTGCAGTAGTATTAGCAGTAGATGCAGTGAAAGAACGTATTTCTTTAGGTATCAAACAACTTGAAGATGATCCATTCAACAACTTCGTAGCAATCAATAAAAAAGGTGCAGTAATTTCTGCAACTGTTGTTGAAGCTGACGCTAAAGGTGCTAAAGTTGAATTAGCAGGTGGCGTTGAAGGTTATATCCGTGCAGCAGACTTAACAAACGAAGTTGCAGCAGGTGATGTAGTTGAAGCGAAATACACTGGTGTAGATCGTAAAGCACGTATCGTTCACTTATCTGTAAAAGCGAAAGATCAAGCTGAAGAAGCTGCTGCAGTTGCAAACGTGAATTCCAAACAAGAAGATGTTGCTATTCCAAACGCAATGGCTGAAGCTTTCAAAGCAGCTAAAGGTGAATAATTAATTCACATAAATAAGGCTGGGTCATTGACTCAGCCTTATTACTACCAGCTATAATTAACAAGGATTTAGCGGTAATTTATTATGAACTAATGCATTACCTGTAAGTCTTAATAACAAGTTTAAGTATAAATTTAAAGGAGAGTTGACGATGACTAAATCTGAACTAATTGAAAATCTATCAACAAAGCACCCAACTTTATCCGCAAAAGAAGTAGAAGGTATTGTAAAGGATATTCTTGAACTCATTGCACAATCTTTAGAAGAGGGGAATCGTATTGAAGTACGTGGTTTTGGTAGCTTCTCTTTACACCATCGTCAGCCGAGAGTTGGCCGAAATCCTAAAACCGGTGATTCTGTAAAATTAGATGCTAAATCTGTACCGCACTTTAAAGCGGGTAAAGAATTAAAAGATCGTGTAAATGTTTTTGCTTAAACATTCAATCGATATCAATAAAACGACACTTAGGTGTCGTTTTTTATTACAAATTTTGGCATAATGAAACTATTCTTAACAAGGAGATTGTGATGATTAAATATATTCTCGGACTCATTATTGTGCTAGCTATCGTAATCGTTGCGGTAACTATAGGGGCGAATAATGATCAAGTAATCACCTTTAACTACATTGTTGCTGAAAGCCAATTCCAACTTTCAACGCTAGTCGCGATTTTATTTGGTTTTGGGTTAATTTTAGGTTGGTTAATTACTGGATTCTTCTACTTAAAATTAAAATTTAAAAATATGTCGTTAGCGCGTCAAGTTAAACGTCAAACATTACAAATTAACGAATTAACGACTACTCGCGATAAGGCAGTATAATGCTTGAATTACTCTTTCTGCTTCTGCCAATAGCCGCCGCTTATGGTTGGTATATGGGGCATCGGAGTGCCAAGAAAGATCAGGAAGATATGAGTAATAAACTCTCCCGTGATTATGTCACGGGGGTCAATTTTTTGCTTTCTAATCAAACGGATAAAGCTGTTGATTTGTTTCTTGATATGTTGCAAAAACAAGAAACAGAAAATGAAATTGAAAGCAACTCACAATTTGAAGCTGAGCTAACGCTTGGTAACCTTTTCCGTTCTCGAGGCGAAGTGGATCGTGCTTTGCGGATCCATCAAGCACTTGATCGTAGTCCCAATTATTCTTTCGAACAAAAATTATTAGCTAAACAGCAACTTGCCAAAGATTTCATGACAGTCGGTTTTTATGACCGTGCTGAAGCGCTTTACATCATTATGGTGGATGAACCAGAGTTTGCTGAAAATGCACTTCAGCAGCTTTTGGTGATTTACCAAAAAACAAAAGAATGGAAAAAAGCCGTTAATATCGCAGAGAAGCTTGCCAAGATCTCACCCAAAGAAAATAATGTGGAATTAGCACAATGTTATTGTGAATATGCCTTAAGCAGTGAACTTGAAAGTGCGGTTGAAAAACGCAGTATTTTACAAAAAGCGCTGAATGTATCTCCAACCAGTGTGAGAGCATCAATGTTGCTTGCTGATTTAGAAATGGCCAATAAAAACTATCGTCAAGCCATTCACTTTTTAGAGAATATTCTTAATCAAAACCCAATTTATATTGGTGAAGTGCTGAAAACGCTCAAATATTGTTATGATGAATTAGGAGAGAGAGATAACTTTGAGTTATTTCTAATTCGAGCTAGCCAGCAGGTTAACAATACTAAAGTCGATTTAATGTTAGCAAGCGTGATTGAAGAGAAAGATGGTAAAAGTGCCGCACAATCGAAACTTTATCAGCAGTTAACAAAACATCCGAGTACATCTATTTTCCACCGTTTTATTCAATTCCAAATTGATGATGCAGAGGAAGGGCGAGGTAAGGAAAGCTTAATTTTGCTACATAAAATGGTCGGTGAGAGAATTAAGCAAGGCTTTGGTTATCGTTGCTCAAATTGCGGTTATCAAACCCATAAATTAATGTGGAATTGTCCTTCTTGCAAACAGTGGGAATCCATCAAACCAGAACATAATTAATTGACACAGTGAGGTAAAATTATGAATAGCAAAGTAATCGTTGCATTGGATTACGAAACGGAAGCACAAGCGCTATCCCTCGTGGATCAAATTGATCCAAGCTTATGCCGTTTAAAAGTGGGTAAAGAAATGTTTACCACACTAGGAACAAATTTCGTTAAGCAATTACACGAGCGTCAATTTGATGTTTTCCTCGATCTTAAATTTCATGATATTCCTAATACTGTGGCAAGAGCAGTACGTTCTGCGGCTGATTTAGGGGTATGGATGGTTGATGTCCATGCTAGCGGTGGTTTAAAAATGATGGAAGAGGCAAAGAAAATTCTTGAACCTTATGGAAAAGATGCGCCTTTATTAATTGCAGTAACGGTATTGACCAGTATGGAAGATTTGGATTTATTACAAATCGGTATTAACTCTTCACCACTTGAACATGTTTTACGTCTTGCGCATTTAACCCAGCGAGCAGGAT
>CAJMPC010000081.1:0-7707 GCA_905215245.1 uncultured bacterium
CTTGCTTGAGTTTGGCAAATAAGGCGAATGATTGCACCACTCCCACACAAAGCCACCACAAGTGCCAGTATGTCGTTCTATAGCTTGGAAATAATCTTCCGTATCCCCGCAAGAATTCCCCATCGCATGCAAGTATTCACAGAAAAGATACGGCTTTTGATTTTGGGTATCGGCAAAATAAGCATCCAATTCTTCCGTACTGGTGTACATTTCACTATGAAAATCTAAATTGTATGTGTCATTTTGATGGGCTGAATGTTGAAAGATCGCATTTTCATAATGCACTAAGCGACTTGGATCGCGCTGTTTCACCCAAGCGGCAGCTTGCTCAAAATTCTCACCGTAGCCACTTTCATTTCCCAATGACCAAATCACAACAGAAGGCCGATTTTTATCTCGCTCAATATTGGCATAAGTGCGGTCTAAAATGGCTTGATTAAATTCAGGGCTTCGAGCCATATAGCAATAATTGTCGATTGTTTTTTGACGAATTGCGTCATGATCAATCTCTGTTTTTACCCCTAATAAAATGCTTGTTTCTGGCGACTTCACATAAACCGCATTCGTACCGTGCGATTCGATATCACTTTCCGCAATCACATAAAAACCATATTCATCACACAACTCAGTAAACCAAGAGGCATTCGGATAATGGGCTGTACGAATGGCATTAAAATTATGCTGTTTCATCAAGCGTAAATCTTGCAACGCTTGTTCTCGACTAATGACATAACCCGTTTTCGGATCGCTATCGTGACGATTAACGCCTTTAAACTTTATCGCTTGCCCGTTAAATAACATAACACCATTCTTCACTTCGATATGGCGTAAGCCGACCTTTTGGCAAATCACTTCAGAGCCGTATTGCAAAATCAACGTGTATAAGCGAGGGTTCTCTGCATGCCATAATTGTGCATTTTCAATTTCAGCATGAAAGGCATGCCCTTTTTGTTCAATTATCAATTTGCCTTGAGGATCCAATAATTGCCAAGAAATGGGTTGCTCGCATTCTGCAAACTGACAGTCTACATGTAATTGAGCCTTGGTAAGGTCTTGATTAAATTGTGTTTGAATGAAGAAATCTTGCAAGTAATTTCTTTCTCGCGCTAATAGATAAACATCTCGGAAAATACCAGACATTCGGAATTTGTCTTGGTCTTCCAAGTAACTGCCATCACACCATTTCAGCACTAAAACATGTAATTGGTTTTTCCCTTGTTGCAAAAAGTCAGTAATATCAAATTCGCTAGTGCAATGACTAATTTGGCTGTAGCCCACAAATTGGTGATTCACATAGACAAATAAACAACTGTCTACCCCTTCAAAATTTAAGAGATACCGTTTTCCTGCATTGATTTCGACATTTAAAACGCGATGATACAAACCACAAGGGTTTTCAATGGGTACATAAGGTGGATCAAAAGGGAAAGGATAATTTACATTTGTATATTGATGATTATCGTAACCATGATTTTGCCAATTGGATGGAAGAAGGATTTTATCCGTAAAGGAAAAATGAAGGAAATCTTGAGGCAAGTGAGTATAGCTTTCAAAATAAGCAAAATCCCATTCCCCATTTAGTAAGGTAAAGTAAGGGGAAAATTCTCGTGTCTTTTTGACCGCACTTTCTGTTGAAGAAAAAGGAATAAAATAAGCATGATGTGGTGTGGTATTCACATGTAAGGTTTGCGGATCTTCAAAATAGCGAGGCAACAACATAAAAACTCCCAATGCAATTTAGACACATAAAAAAGGGCGCCTGAATGACGCCCACTATACCTAAAATCGTCGATTAATCTAGCGATAAGTTCACAAATCGTGATACTTATCACATTAATTTTTATGGCAATTTTGCCAAGAAGGCATAACCTCCTTTTTCACTCATTATATCAACGTTAGAATCCGCTGTAATGAATGCTGACTCACCTTGTTTCAAGGTAAGTGCGGTTGATTTTTCTTGTATTTTTAGCTCACCTTGCATCACCAACAAAATACCCGCACTTTGAAGATTCACTTTAGTATGCATTTCGGGTTCGACACGAATTTGAGCTAAAGCAAAATCGTTTACTGGCGTTTTATAAGTAAATTCTGACTGATTTTGAGGCGTGGCTGAGATAATTTTGGATGTTACTTCGCGACAATCCACAATTTTTAATAATTCGACAATATCGACATATTTTGGTGTTAAGCCACCACGAATCACATTATCAGAACATGCCATTAGCTCCACATTTTGTCCGCGAAGATAAGCATGAGGAATGCCTGCATCCTGGAAAATACCTTCCCCTTCTTTCAAATGTACGATATTAAAGAGATAAAAACACACCAAGCCAGCATCTAATTTTTCAGGCGAAATTGCCATGGCTTCCATGGTATAAAGCACCCAATAATCGGGGTTGTCTAGTGCCAACTCGCCATTTTTATAAGGCTGTTGGTTGGCTTCAATAATGGGTACTAGCCAATTTGCGAGCATTGATTGATCCGCCAACATCACATCTGCATAGAATTCAGCTAGGTTTTGTGTGCCAAGTTTTTCAGCCAAAGGTTGCAAAGAGGGTCGTGCATTTAATGTGGCAAGGATTTGAGCTTTTGTTTTAAAACCATGTAAAAGCCAGAAATCAGATAAGGCAATCATCATTTCTGGTTTATGATTTCTATCTTTATAAGTCCGCGTACTGTCTGTTAATGCCACGCCTTTTGCATTCTCAGCCTCAAAGCCCTTTTCAGCTTGAGCTTTAGTCGGATGTAATTGAATCGACAACGGTTTTTCAACATCTAAAATCTTTAACAAATAAGGGAGTTCATCGCCAAATTGCTGACGACTTGCTTGCCCAAGTGCGGTCGGATTTTGCGATAAAAATTCAATAAGGGATTGTTTACCTGTTACATCCTCAATTTCAGAAGGTGCTGATGGATGAGCTCCTAACCACCACTCTGCACAAGGTTGATCTTTCGCTGAATGTAATCCGATCAATGATGCAATATAGTTTTTTCCGCCCCATGCATAATGCTGTACTTGGCCAGTTAATCGATAAATCATCTTTACCTTCTTTAAAAAAGAATAAGGATAAAAAAATCCGCTTATTTAAAGCGGATCTTTTAGTCTATAAATCTTATTTTGTTAAACTTAAAACAACAGATTCCCCAGCAATCACTTCACCTGATTTTTTCTCGATAGATGAAATTTCATCCATGTTAGAGATAACCACTGGTGTTAAAACTGATTTTGCTTTTGATTCTAATGTTGCTAAATCAAATTCGATTACTGTGTCGCCGCGTTTTACGTTTTGACCTTCTTGTGCGATGCGAGTGAATCCTTCACCTTTTAATTCAACGGTATCAATACCGAAGTGAACGAATAATTCAACACCCTCTTTTGATTCCATTGAAAACGCATGGTTGGTTTCAAAAATTTTACCAATTACACCATCAACAGGCGCAACAATTTTGTTACCTGTTGGGCGAATCGCGATACCATCACCCACGATTTTTTCAGAGAAAACAACATCTGGTACATCTTCGATGTTCACAATCTCACCAGAAAGTGGCGCATAAATTTCGACTTCCACTGTTTTGTTTTCTTTTGAACCAAATAATTTGTCAAATAAGCCCATTTTAATCTCCTATCTATTAAAGATGGCTAGTATTTTAACGTAAAACTCTGTTTTTGTATCTAGTTTAACGATTTTTCTGCTAAAAAAGCTTGAATTAATTGCTCAATTTCAGCAGCAGTTGGTTTTTGTAATGCTTCATCAGCTAAGGCTTTCACCTCTTGATAATTCACATGACGAATTAATTTTTTAATACGTGGCACAGAAATTGCACTCATACTAAATTCATCTAAGCCCATACCGAGTAACAATAAGGTTGCTCGTTCATCACCGGCTAACTCACCACACATACCAGTCCACTTGCCTTCTGCATGAGAGGCATCAATCACTTGTTTGATCAAGCCGAGTACTGAAGGAGACATTGGATTGTATAAGTGAGAAATTAATTCATTACCACGGTCAACAGCTAAAGTATATTGGGTTAAATCGTTTGTACCAATACTAAAGAAATCCACTTCTTTCGCTAAGAATTTCGCATTCACTGCTGCAGATGGGGTCTCAACCATGACACCCACTTGGATATTTTCATCAAAAGCTTTACCTTCTGCACGCAATTCTGCTTTTAAGGTTTCAAGCACAGATTTCAATTCGCGAATTTCTTCTACCGAAATAATCATCGGGAACATCACGGCAAGTTTACCAAATGCAGAAGCACGTAATACCGCTCTTAATTGTGCGTGTAAAATCTCACGACGATCAAGGGCAATACGTACCGCACGCCATCCTAAGAATGGATTCATTTCTTTTGGTAAATTTAAATATGGAAGCTCTTTGTCACCACCGATATCCATGGTACGTAATACCACTAGACGACCTTCCATTGCTTCAACCACTTCTTTATAAGCAATGAATTGCTCTTCTTCGCTTGGTAATTGATCACGATCCATAAAGAGGAATTCTGTACGGTATAAACCTACCCCTTCAGCCCCATTACGATGTGCACCTTCGCAATCACGAATCGTACCAATATTGGCTACCACATCGACTTTATGACCATCAAGGGTCACTGCAGGCAAATCTTTTAATTTCGCTAATTCTGCTTTTTCTTCAGCGAGCTTTGCTTCTAAGGTTTTTAATTCATCAATTTCAGCTTGAGTCGGGTTCACGTAAACACGGTTGTTTACCGCATCTAAAATAAGATAATCACCTGTATTCACGCGTGCTGTAACATCATTTGTCCCAACAATGGCCGGCAATTCAAGTGAACGAGCCATAATTGAGGTGTGCGATGTTCTACCACCAATATCCGTGATAAAACCTAATACTTTTTCTAAGTTTAATTGAGCAGTTTCTGATGGAGTTAAATCGTAAGCCACAAGGATGGATTCTTCAGTAATATCACCAAGATCCACAATATGCATGCCTAAAATATTTTTGATTAAACGATTACCGATATCGCGAATATCACCTGCACGTTCTTTTAAGTATTCATCATCAATTTCAGACAACATTTCAACTTGTTGATCGATGATTTTACTTGCTGCCACACTCGCATTCACTTTGTTTGAACGAAGATAATCAATAATTTCCTCTTCTAACTCTTCATCTTCAAGGATCATTAAATGGCCTTCAAAGATGGCCGCTTTTTCTTCACCTAAGGATTTTAATGCACGTTGATGAATAGAATTAAGTTGCTCAACAGCAGCTTCACGGCCCGCATAAAAACGGGCTACTTCTGCCTCAACTTGATCTTCTGAAATTTTTTGCGTATCAAGAACAATTTTTTCTTCTTTTAATACTAAGGCTTTACCAAAAACGATACCTGGTGATGCTGGAATACCTGTAATCATACTTTTACCTTCCGAGATAATTTATTAAAAGTTAGATAAACAATAGCCATAGAATAGAAATCCTATGGCTAATCGTAAATTATTCTAAAGTAGGAATTAATGCTACTAAATGTTCAACGGCTTGTTGTTCGTCTTCACCTTCAGCCGAGATGGTGATTACAGTTCCTTGCGTCAAACCTAAGGTTTGTAGCTTAAATAAGCTTTTCGCACTTGCACTTTTTCCACCAGAAGTGACTGTTACATCAGAAGCAAACGCTTTAGCTTCTTTCACAAATTGCGCCGCTGGACGGGTGTGTAAACCATTAGGGGCTGTAATTTCTACATCTTTTGAGAACATAAGGTTACCTCTATTTAGTAATAGTAAAATTTAAGCAATTTAATCTATAAATCGTTGGTAGTATCGCTATTAAATGCCCAATAATCAAGGCAAAACACAAAAAAAATTGAGCTACATCACAAAATTTAAACCTTTGCATACCTAATTTGAGTAAAAGATATACTACGCAGAAAAATGACGTTGTGATTTCGTCTCACTCAAGCTTTCAATGAGGCGATGATAATTCTCATAGCGTATCGGTGAAATCCGACCTGCTTCAACAGCCTCACGTAATGCACAACCTGGATCATTCAAATGTTTACAATCACGGAACTTACACGTCCCTAAGACATATTGAAATTCACGATAGCCTTTGGTGATCTGCTCTGGCTCCAAATGCCATAAACCAAACTCACGAATACCTGGTGAATCAATCAAATTACCGCCTTGTGGCAAATGATATAAACGAGAAGAAGTTGTGGTATGTTGTCCCAAGCCTGAGGTTTCACTGATGCCACCGACTTGCGCATTGACCGTTGGTAAAATATGGTTAATTAAACTGGATTTGCCTACCCCTGACTGCCCCACAAAAATGGAAGTTCCGTCACTTAAAAGTGCGGTCAATTTTTCCATATTTTTTCCGGTTTCAGCAGAAATGATGATGGTCTGATAACCAATATCACGGTAAATCTGTAATTGGCTTTCCACTTCCTGCTCTTGCTCGACATTCAGTAAATCGCCTTTATTCACCACAATGACAGGTTCGATCCCCGCATTTTCACACACCACTAAATAACGATCGATAATATTGAGTGAAAGTACTGGCACCACCGCAGAAACAATAATAATACGATCGATATTCGCCGCGATGGGTTTCAACCCATCATAATAATCTGGGCGAGCAATTTCATTTTGTCTTGGGTGAATAGCTTCAATCACGCCACTCACCCCTTGGAGCTGCTCATTGCCTTGTCGCCAAATCACTTTGTCTCCAACCACGAGACTAGAAAGTGTACGACGTAAATTACAACGGAAAATTTCGCCTTGTGCATTTTCCACATCGGCATGAACTGAATAACGTGTGACTACTACCCCATCTTGGCTTTCGCCTAGCATATCATCTTGCCATTCCACTTCTTTCTTCTTGTGGCGATGCAAGGCTTTCGCGTTATTTGATTGAATTCGACGAGTTTGATTTTGCGTTAGTTTACGTTTGCTCATAAAGTGCGGTCGTTTTTTCCGATGTTTTTCGTTAAAATAAACGGGATTAAAAAATGTTCATAGGATACCTTATATTATGCAATTAGATAAACAAAATCTGATTTGGATCGATTTAGAAATGACAGGCTTGAATCCTGAAAAAGAACGCATTATTGAAATCGCGACCATTGTGACCGATAAAGATCTCAATATTTTAGCTGAAGGACCTGTGATTGCAGTTCATCAAAGTGATGAATTATTAAACAAAATGTCGGAATGGTGCGTAAAAACCCACACAGCTAATGGCTTAGTGGAACGTGTTAAAGCGAGCAAACTCACCGAACGTGCAGCAGAATTACAAACATTAGATTTTTTAAAACGTTGGGTACCGAAAGGCGCTTCACCAATTTGTGGTAACAGTATCGCACAAGATAAACGCTTTCTTTATAAATATATGCCTGATTTAGCGGATTATTTCCACTATCGCCATGTGGATGTCAGCACATTAAAAGAATTGGCTTCTCGCTGGAAACCAGAGATTTTAGACGGATTCAAAAAAGGCAATACTCATCTAGCCCTTGATGATATTCGTGAATCAATTAAAGAGTTGGCTTACTACCGTGAGCACTTTATTAATCTGGGTTGATGAAAACTTAGGCAAACTCAATCATTTGCGAAATCTACGCTTGCGTTGAATAAATTTTTTCGTATAATGTTGCCTCATTCACCAATGTGAAATGCGGGAATAGCTCAGTTGGTAGAGCACGACCTTGCCAAGGTCGGGGTCGCG
>CAJMPC010000082.1:0-7629 GCA_905215245.1 uncultured bacterium
TGGCGGGAGATAGAAATTGTTTTTCTTCGATGAAAGTAATTTATCACCGACTTTAATTTCTCCTCCATCTAAGTCTTCAAAGCCTGCGATCATTCTTAGGGTAGTTGTTTTCCCACAACCTGATGGCCCTAGCATAGAGAAACATTCGCCTTTTTCGATAGAAAGGTTAAGATCTTCAATGGCAATAACATCACCAAATTTTTTCATGACATGATTTAATTGAATATAGCTCATCTTTTACTCCTAACCTTCTATTTTTGAGTTTTCTTTTCAGCATAACGTTTAATAACGGTTTGACCTAACACAATGATTATTAGGGCAATACCTGCTAATGCTGCAGAATAAACCGTTTCACCGTCTTCATTTAGGGTATAAATTGCGACACCGATGGTTCGTGTAGAAGGACCATATAACATAACAGAAACAGTCAATTCACGTAGAGCAGGAAGGAAAATCAGGAAGAAAGCGGCAATCATCCCTGGTCTTACGAGTGGGATAACAATATCTTTTAAAGATTGCCACATACTTGCTCCACATGCTCGAGAAGCTTCAACTAATGAATCATGCACTTGCTCAAGTGCAGCAGAGTTAGCTTTGAGTGAGAAAGCCATATAACGCGCAATGTAAGCAATTAAAATAATCCAAACAGTGTTGTAAAGATTGATGCCGAATTTACCACTCCAGGCAAGGATCACCCCAAGAGCAATTACAGAGCCAGGTACGGAGAATGGCAACATCCCTAAGAACTCAAGAATGCCTTTTCCGCGAACACGCATTTTAACGATAACATAAGAAATCATTACCCCTGCAAACATGGTAATCAATGCTGCAGCGAGACCGAGAGTCACACTATTTCGAATTGCATCTTTTGTTAACTGCCATTCAAATAAGATGAACTTATAGTTATCTAATGTGAGATTTTCCCATGTAATTGGCAATCCATAGGTTTTTAATCCGCCAACAAGGAAAATCGTGACTGTAGGCAATACGATAGTAAAGGCGATGTAGAGTAAGCAAATAACAAGCAACGGTTTTCTCAAACCACGAAGTTTTACTTCGATAGGTCTAAAGCTTTTACCTGCAATAATTTGGAATCGACCTTTATTTAAGATTTTGTTTTGTAACCAAATAATCAGAGCCGCAGTGAATACTAAAACAGTTGCAAGTACAGTACCGGTACGAATGGCTTCAAAACTACCCGCACTTTGGTGAATACGTTCATAAATGAGGGTTGGAATGTTAAAAATACCATTTTCTACGCCCAGTACGGCAACAGTACCAAAGTGAGCCATAGAATAGAGCATAATGAGTAATGCACCAGAAAGAATACTTGGCATGACGAGTGGAATGGTAATTTTGCGGGTAATGGTAAATAGGCTTGCGCCTGAGATTCTCGCTGATTCTTCTAATGTAGGGTCCATGCGCTCCAATGCACCACAGACTTGGATAAAGACGAATGGGAAAAGATACATCGTTTCTACAGCCATAATACCGGCGTAGCTATAGATATTAAAAATAGGTCCATCAAATCCTAAATCCATGAAGAATTGGTTAATATAACCAGAACGTGGTGAAAGTAACATTTTCCAAGCTAAGGCTCCAATGAAAGAAGGAAGCATAAAAGGCACAAGGAACATCACTTTCATAAAACCTTTATAAGGTAGATCTGTTCGAGTCACTAACCAAGCAAAAAATGTACCAATAATCGTACTCATCACAGTTACACCAGATGCGATGAAAAGTGAATTGAGTAATGCTTCATAGGTTTCTTCTTGCTTAAGAATATTCACCACATCGGTGATATTAAATTGTCCATCAACCCAAAAAGAATTGAGGAAAATAAGTAAAACAGGAACCGCAACAACGATCACTAAGATACCGATGGATAAGGCTAGAATAACGTTAGCAATATTGAATGGATGATTATTTTGAATAGTTGTAGCCATAATAAACCCCTCTAGATTTCTTTAGCAGAATCAAACCAAAGCAAATCATGAAAACTGATAAAGCAATTTTCACCTTCATTGAACATTAAATTATTACGTAATGCTTTATTAGTTGGGATTTCTGTTCGTAGTGTTACACCATCAATCTCTACCATATAATCCATTACCGCACCAAGAAAGCTGGCTCTTGATACTTTTCCTAGTAAACCTTCATTATTTTTGCTTAGTATGATATCGGAAGGTCGACATCCTAATTTCCCTGAATTAGGCGGCAAGTTTTTCCAGTTTAAAATTTGATTACCTTCTCCAATATAATGATGATTATTTTGGTATCTCACAGGAATGAAATTTGCGAGTCCCATAAATTTAAACACCATCTCATTTTCTGAACGTTCGTAAATGTCCCATGGTGTGCCAATTTGTTGGATATCACCATGCTCATTCATAATGGCCAAACGATCTGATATTGCTAAGGCAATTTCTTGGTCATGTGTTACGTACAGAATAGTAATACCGAGTTTTTTCTGTAATTCTTTAATTTCAAAACGCATTTCTTCTCGAAGATTGGCATCTAGGTTATTGAGAGGTTCGTCTAAGAGCATTAAAGATGGTTTAGCAACTAATGCCCTTGCGAGAGCAACACGCTGTTGTTGTCCTCCTGATAATTGAGAAGGTAAACGTTCTTCTAAGCCAGTTAAATTGACTAATTCGACAACTTCCATCACTTGTTTATGGAGAGCTTGTTTTTCAATATTTTTTAATTTAAGAGGATAGGCGATATTGTCAAAGACAGTCATATGTGGCCAAACAGCATAATCTTGGAAGACGACACCTAGACCACGTTGATCTGGTGGAACATCCGTGTTTGTAGCGGGATCGGCAACAACCACATCGTCAATTAAAATACGGCCACTATCTGGCACATCAAATCCTGCAAGCAGGCGTAATAAGACAGTTTTTCCACAGCCGGATGGGCCAAGAAGCGTAAAGCACTCTCCATCTTTTACAACTAGAGAAAGATCTTTTAACACTTCATTTGAACCGAATTTTTTACATATGTTTTCAAATGTAATTGTTGCCATAATCACAACTCCTTACTGATTAACGACCTTGAAGAATTTGAGTGAAATGTTTAATTGTTTCTTCTTTTTCTGACATTAATTTTTCATAGTCAATAGGAATCGCTCTTGATACGGCATCTTCTAGAGATGGCATACCAAATTTAGCATCAAGTTCAACGCCTTTTCTAACTGGTAATGTCCCTTCGTTAGCAATGATTTTTTGTCCATCTTCAGAAAGTAAGAAGTCAATAAATTTTTGTGAAGCTGCAAGGTGTTCAGTGCCTTTTAAGATTGCAGCAGGGCTAGGAATGACAAGCATTTCTTTTGGATAGACCAATTTTAATTGCGCACCTTTTTTGATTTTATCATTGGTAATATAGTCAACCGCTAAGGAAGCTAACAAATCACCTGATGCAGTATCATCGATAACTTGTCCTGCGCCTTTACCCACTTTAGCTTTATTTGATTTTAATTTTTCAAAGAATTCCCAACCAAATTTATCTTTTAATAGAGAAACACTCATATATGACGTACCTGATAATGCAGGGTTTGCAATACCAAATGCACCTTTATATTCAGGTTTTAAGATATCAGCCCATTCAGCAGGTGGATTATCTTTAACGAAACGCGTATTGTAGGCGATTGCTAGTGTGCCGAGGCGGATTGGGGTAAAAGAACCATCGAAATTAGGGATAGGATTAACGATATTGTTTGTTTCAGGGGAAACATAAGCTTCGAGCATGCCGTTCTTTTTCATTTGGAAGAAGTCAGGTACTTCACTTGTCCAAATTACATCAGCCATAATTTTCCCGGATTCTTTTTCCGTTGCAATTTTAGCCATCAATTTTCCGGCACCAGCAGACTGATAATCCATTTCAACATCTGGATATTTTTCAGTAAACTTAGCTTTTAATGCTCCAATTAATGATTCCTTCATTGATGTATACACAATTAATTTTTCTTGTGCCGCAGCCATATTACTAAGTGACATACCTAGTCCAATGGCAATCAATGTTAAAGACATTTTTTTATTCATAATGAAACCTCACTGAGATAGGGATAAAATCAGTAAATGAGATCAAACTACGATCGACATTTATACCAAAACATCTAACCTACAAAATACGCTTAAATATTTGAATATAAAAGTCTAAATTTAAATAATTTTCAGATTTGTGATAGAGATCACTTAATACTGTTTAAAGCCATCTTCCCAAATGCAATTCTACAATATCAACTAAATGTCTAAGGAATGTGGTGTCTTGGTCGTTGTGGAAACGGTCTGTGTCTCGAGATTTGAAGAGTAAAAGTGCGGTTGGTTTTTGAGGTGTTCCACCTAAACGGCAAATCGCCACAGAGCCGATAGGGAGTTCTTCAGGGAGGAACATTAGGGCTTTTTCTTTATTGGAGAGATCGCCTAAATAGAATTGGCGTAAACCCATACGCTCTAGTCGAATGAGTTCAAAAGCTTTTCGGTCTAGCCAATGTTGTTCAGGAATGGTGTCCTTTTTTTGCCAGCTGTCAGTGAAAAGTAAGATTTTAGCACCTTCTAGTTCATAGCCTTTTGCCCAGTCATCAAGCTTTTCATTGATGGTGATAAAGTCTTCTGTTTGAAATAGTTTTTTCTGCAAAGGCAAGAGAGCAAAGAAGATATCTGCTTCTTGATGAGCAAGTTGATGAAATTTCTCGAGGAGTTGAGTGAGCATTTTGATTTGTTCTCGTTGCTGCGCAAGCTGTGCTTCGACTAACGAAATCGTCCCTTCTTCATGGCTATGCGGAATGGTAAGCTGTTGAAGTAGTTCTGGGTGATGAGTAAAAAAATCTGGGTGATTTTTTAGGTAGTCAGCAATATCTTGTTCAGTCATCAAAAACTCCTTAAAAAATAACCGCACTTGGCTGTGCCAAAGTGCGGTTTATTTTTATGCTGTTTTAGGCCGCAAATGGATCGCGTAAAATCATTGTTTGAACACGATCTGGACCCGTTGAAAGGATAGCTACCGGCACACCAGTTACTTCTTCGATACGTTTGATGTAATCACGGCAAGTTTGCGGTAATTTATTTACATCAGTCACACCGAAGGTGTTTTCTTTCCAACCAGGTAAGGTTTCGTAAATTGGCTCTACGCCTTCCCAATCTTTCGCTGCTAATGGAGCGTATTCAACGATTTCACCATTTGGCATTTTGTAAGCGGTACAGATTTTCACTTCATCAAAGCCATCTAATACGTCTAATTTGGTCATGCAGAAACCAGAAATTGAGTTAAGTTGAATCGCACGGCGAATCGCTACAGCATCGAACCAACCACAACGACGTGGACGACCAGTTACTGCACCAAATTCGTTACCTTTACGGGCAATTTCAGCACCAGTTTCATCGAATAATTCTGTGGTGAATGGACCGCCACCAACACGTGTACAGTAAGCTTTGATGATACCTAACACATAATCAAGGTTACGAGGACCGAAACCAGAACCTGTCGCTACGCCGCCTGCTGTGGTGTTCGAACTGGTTACATACGGATAGGTGCCGTGGTCGATATCAAGCATGGTGCCTTGTGCACCTTCAAATAGGATGTTGTCGCCATTTTTACGAGCAGTATCTAAAATAGTTGTGATATCTGCTACCATGCCAGTAATAATATCAGCTACCGCGAACACATCGTCTAATGTTTTTTGATAATCAACAGGTTCTACTTTGTAGTAGTTCACCAATTGGAAATTATAGTATTCAAGGATATTTTTTAATTTTTCAGCAAAGGCTTCGCGATTGAATAAATCGCCCACACGTAAACCACGACGAGCTACTTTATCTTCATAAGCTGGGCCGATACCACGACCGGTTGTACCAATGGCTTTTTTACCTAATGCGGCTTCACGCGCGTGATCCATTGCAACGTGATAAGGTAGGATTAATGGACAAGCTTCTGAAATTAATAAACGTTCACGTACTTTTACGCCACGGCTTTCTAATTCGCCCATTTCTTGTATTAATGCAGCAGGAGAAAGCACCACGCCGTTACCGATTAAACAGGTCACGTTATCACGTAAAATACCTGATGGAATTAAGCGTAATACGGTTTTTTCACCATTAATAATTAAAGTGTGACCTGCGTTGTGACCACCTTGGTAACGCACCACATATTTAACGCGATCTGTTAATAAATCAACGATCTTGCCTTTCCCTTCATCGCCCCACTGAGCGCCAAGAACAACAACACTTTTTCCCATAATTTCCGCCTTAAGTTTGCGTAAGTTTATAAATCAGACAAACGATTACTTTACTCTTTTTTGGTCGTAATCTCAAATTTTAAACGTAAAAAAGTGCGGTTATTTTTAACCGCACTTTCAGTAAATTTTTTATTCAAACAATGATTTGTGTAATGAACGAACCACGTCATCTGCTTTGTCACTCATCGCGAGCATACAAATATTATTGGTGCTTGCGCCATAGCTAATCATGCGAATGTTATAGCCTTCGAGCGTGTCGAAAATGCGTTTTGCTACACCAGAAGCGAGATGTAAGTCATTTCCAATTAATGCGACAAGCGATAATCCAGTATCGACTTTCACGGTGCAATATTGACTTAATTCTTCTAATAATTCTGGTGAAAGTAATTCAACACCAGATGAAGCAGAGCCCGTTTTATCTAAAGTTAATGCAATGCTTACTTCAGAGGTTGTGATCGTATCCACAGAAATTTTATATTTCGCTAAGATAGTGAATACATTCGCTAGGAAGCCTTGTGCATGTAGCATACTGAGACTTGAAAGCGTTAATAGGGTTTGATCGCGACGTAATGCAATTGCACGGAATGTTGGGCGAGGTTGCGGGTCACGTGTTACCCAAGTACCGCCAGCTTCTGGTGCTTTACTTGAACCCACATAAACAGGAATATTACTACGCACAGCTGGAAGTAATGTTGCTGGGTGTAATACTTTAGCACCGAAAGTTGCCATTTCAGCAGCTTCAGCAAAGCTCATGGTATCAATACGTTGTGCATTTGGTACGATACGTGGATCGGTCGTATAAATACCCGCCACATCCGTCCAAATTAAGACATCTTTTGCGTTTAATACTTCAGCTAAAAGTGCTGCAGAGTAGTCACTACCACCACGGCCTAAAGTAGTCGTTTTACCGCCCGGTTCACGGCCGATAAAACCTTGGGTGATGACTAATTCACCTCGGTCGATTAATGGTTTTAATAAATTATCGCAATTTGCTTGGGTTTGAGCGTCATCTGGTGCCGCTTTACCAAAGTTATCATTGGTTGCGACTAAAGTACGCACATCGACCCAAGTTGCGGTCGTTTGTAATTCTCTTAATACTTCAATGAAAATTTGTGTCGACATCATCTCACCTTGACTGATGATTTCATCAGTTAAAGCTTTTGATGTTGCAAGGCTTGCCGCTTCAGAAAGTGCGGTAATATTTTCTAAGTATTTTTCAATGACAGGGCGAACACGGCTGTCGTCTTTTAATTCATTTAAAATATTTTCTTGAATTTGGCGGACTTCACCGATTAATTTTGCACGTTCTTCTGCTTCTACACCATTGGCTAGGGCAACTAATAAGTTCGTTACACCTGCCGATGCAGAAAGCACGACAACGCGAGAATTAGGAT
>CAJMPC010000083.1:0-7487 GCA_905215245.1 uncultured bacterium
CTTGGCGATAAAGTCAAAATTCGCGTGGTCGCCGTTCATCTAGAACAAAAAATGGTAGATTTCAGTTTAGTCGAAAGTGCCAGAAAACCACGTCGTGTGGGAAAAACGGCGAAACAAAAAGCGAAAAAAGTCTTTAAGGAACTGCCACCTAAAGCGTCAAAAAAACGTAAAAGTGCGGTCAAAAATAAAGATGTTTCTAAGAAACCAACTAGAAAACGGAAGAAATAATAAATAAGAGAACGCTATGTCAGAAAATATCTATGGTATCCATGCTGTAAACAGCATTTTAGCAAATAGCCCTGAGCGTTTAATTGAAGTATTTGTACTGAAAGGTCGTGAAGATAAACGCCTGCAGCCCTTACTCAATGAGCTCTATGCTTTAGGCATTGCGGTGCAATTTGTAAACCGTCAAACATTAGATAAAAAATCCAACGGTGAAGTGCATCAAGGTGTGATTGCTCGTGTGCAAGAAGCAAAAGAGCTGAATGAACATGATCTGGATGAACTTCTTACTCGTAAACAAAATCCACTTTTATTGGTGCTTGATGGTGTGACGGATCCCCATAACCTGGGCGCCTGCTTACGTACTGCAGATGCTGCTGGAGTGAGCGCTGTTATCGTACCAAAAGATAAATCCGCTCAACTCACTTCTATCGCACGTAAAGTGGCTTGCGGTGCTGCGGAGACTGTGCCATTAATTCGCGTAACCAATTTAGCGCGTACTTTGCGAGATCTACAACAAAATCATAATATTTGGGTAGTAGGTACGGCTGGCGAAGCAACAGAAACCATTTATCAGAGCAAACTTACGGGTTCTCTTGCCTTAGTGATGGGGGCCGAAGGTGAAGGCATGCGCCGTCTTACTCGTGAGCATTGCGATCAACTCATTAGTATTCCAATGGCGGGCTCAGTGTCATCCCTGAATGTTTCCGTTGCAACAGGTGTATGTTTATTTGAAATTGTGAGACAACGTCTTGCAGCCTAAAAATGCGTGAAAAAACGACCGCACTTGATATAAAAAATGCCGATAAATCATTATCGGCATTTTTATTATTTTGAAATGGTTTTCCCGAATATCATGGAAAGCACTAAAGTACATAATGAGGGCACAAGCCACGCAAGCCCTTGTGAATAGAGCGGGAAATGCGTCATGATTTGATGTAACCCTTCCGGCAACATATCCAAGTTTTTCAGGCTATCAATCAAACTAAAACAAACCGTTACTAAAATGGTCACGTAATAGCTCAATCGAATAGAAGGCAATTTATTACGCACAAGCTGTAAAACCACCAACATAATCGCCATTGGGTAAATCAACAACAAGGCAGGAATCGTCACTCGGAGTAATTTTGTTAAGCCATATTGTGAAATAATTGTCGTCATGGCAGTGAAGAAAACAATCCAGAATGGATAAGAAAAACGTGTCGAAAACTTAGAGAAATAATCACCACACGCACTGGTTACGCCCACTAATGTGGTTAAGCTTGCTAAAGTAATAATACCCGCCATAATCCAGGTTCCCGCCGTGCCGAATAAACTATTCACATAACGAGAGAAAATTTGTCCGCCATTTGTTGCGCCTTGTGCCACAGCATCAGAAGTCGCCCCTAAGTAGAATAAGGCAAAATACAAGCAGCCTAATAAAATGACTGAGACAAAACCCGCTGAAATCGTATATTGAACAATCTTTTGTGGATTGGTCACATTTTTTGCAGATAACGCCCGTGCAACAATGCCACCAAAGGCAATCGCTGCCAGTACATCCATCGTTTGATAACCACTAATTAAGCCTGTAGTTAATGCTGAATTCTCGGCATACGCCTGCGACGGAGCAACAATGTCAGAAAGCGGTGAAACAAAAACCGTGATCCCAACAACGAGTAATAATACCAACAATGCCGGCGTCATCACTTCACCCACTGTTGAAATAATGGTACTTGGGCGAATCATGAATCCCATCGCGATAATATTAAAGATCACAGAGAAAATAAGACGTGTCGTCGCACTATCTTCAACGAGCCCCAATGGTAACCATGCCATTTCATAAGCAACATTGGTAATTCGAGGCATGGCAAAGGTTGAACCGATGACTAAATAAAGAATAGTTAAAAAGGATACGCCTGCCCATTTGGGCAAGTCCTTAGTCAGTTCTTCGCCACGTCCTAACACTGACACAACAACCAATGTAATAAATGGCATGAGTACGCCTGTTATCACAAACCCTAGCGAAGCCGTTGCCCAATGATTGCCTGCGGAGTACCCCTCCATCGGTGGGAAAATAATATTTCCCGCGCCTAAAAATAAAGCAAAAATCATCATACCTAGTACGATGATGTCTTTTTTTGAAAACATAAGTATTCTCGAATAAATAAATCTTAAGGATTTTACTATTAAATTGTTTTTTATTCCAAAAATGAAAATAATTTTTGTGAAATAGATCACGAAATCTATCACATCTCGATTAAATCTCACATTATCCACCGCCTTTTTCCCAAAAATCAGTAAATTTGTGATAGTATCCAAGCTTTATTATTACTTTTTTAGGAGAGAATGAATGAATAAACTGAGTTTGATTCAACAAATTCAGCGTTTTTTCAAATTGGAATCAGCTGGTGGAATTTTATTACTTTTTTCAGCGGTAATTGCAATGCTATTAGCCAATTCACCGCTTAATCAAACCTATAATGACTTTTTAAATTTACCAGTCAGCATTCAAGTAGGATCTTTTTCTATTGATAAAACCTTAATTCACTGGATCAACGATGGTTTTATGGCAGTATTCTTTGTTTTAGTGGGAATGGAAGTCAAAAGAGAATTATTCGAGGGCTCCCTTTCAAGCTATCAACAAGCGGTTTTCCCTGCTATTGCTGCCGTTGGCGGAATGGTTATTCCTGCCTTGGTTTATATTTTTATTGCACAACAAGATCCTACTTTAGCCGATGGTTGGGCAATCCCAATGGCGACAGACATTGCCTTTGCACTGGGTATCATGGCGTTATTAAGTAAACAAGTGCCACTCCCACTTAAAATCTTTTTACTTGCTTTAGCCATCATTGATGACTTAGGTGCCATTGTCGTAATTGCACTCTTCTTCTCCCATGGATTAAGCGTGCAGGCACTCGTCTTTGCTGCCATTGCAATTGCTGTACTTATCGCATTAAATCGCTTTAAAGTGACCGCACTTTGTGCCTATATGGTGGTGGGAACAATCTTATGGGCTTCGGTATTAAAATCAGGTGTACATGCTACCCTTGCAGGCGTTATCATCGGATTTTGTATTCCATTGAAAGGTAAAAATGGCGAAACGCCGTTACATGACTTTGAGCATATGCTTGCACCTTGGTCATCCTTTATTATTCTGCCATTATTCGCTTTTGCCAATGCGGGGGTAAGCTTTGATGGCATTGATCTCAGCATGCTGGCATCACCATTATTGCTCGCGATTTCTCTTGGCCTAATTATCGGAAAACCACTTGGTGTATTTGGTTTCAGTTATCTTTCCGTTAAACTGGGCATTGCAAAGCTTCCTCAAGGTATCGACTTCAAACAAATTTTTGCCGTAGCGATTTTATGTGGCATTGGTTTCACCATGTCAATGTTCTTAGCTAGCCTAGCCTTCAATACAGATGCAGGTGAAAGCATTAACGCCCTTTCTCGATTGGGGATCTTATTAGGCTCCACTGTTTCTGCGATTTTGGGGTATATGGCGTTAAAAGCGACTACCGCGAAAAATAAAGGGTAATCAAAACGATGGAAAAACTAACCTGTTATGTGATTTATGCTTCTGAAAAAATAGAGACACTGAGTCATTTTTTACAATGCGCCTATGACTCTCATGTTGTTCCTATTTCTGCAGTAACTAAAGAACAGGTTAGCTTACTGGGTAATTCTTCAGCCTTATTTAATTTAAAGAAAGCAGAAGAACTACTTGATCGGACTCCCAATAACAAAGAAATTGCCCACACGCTATCTCATATTCAGTGCTGGAAGACAATTGCTGAAAATAAACAGCTACAAGATAATGATTTTGTTTTAATTGCTGAAAGTGAAATACAACCTGTTGAAAACTTCATTCAGCATGCTATCAATTATGCTAATAAATACTCTTCTTACGGAATTATCAAATTACAGCGCGATGGTGAAACTCCTGCTTGTGAACGCCTATACCAAGCTAGTGATGAGCCGAATGCATTAATCTATGGTGATACAAATCGGTGATGAGCCTTATGCTTTAATTTATGGCGATATTAACCAATACAACTATGGTTGTTCGCTTTATCTCATCCGAAAAGATGTCGCAAAAAAATTAACCGTACTTTTAAGTGAAACAAAACCCTACTGGCTTGCAGATCAATTTACTGCATTCCATGAACCTCAAAATATTGCTCAAGCACGTTATCTATTGGGGAAAAATCCAAGACAAAAACAACAAGATAAAGTTGAAAATCCACTATTTAGTATCATTGTACCAATCTATAATGTTGAACGTTACCTCGAACAATGTATTGAATCTGTCTTAGCGCAAGATTATCAAAATTATGAACTTATTTTAGTTGATGATGGTTCACCAGATAATTCTATCGACATTTGCGCCAAATATGCTAAACAATATTCTAATATTGTTTTTATCCATAAAATTAACGGTGGAGTATCCGACGCAAGAAATGCAGGCATTCAAATTGCTCGAGGAGAGTATTTAATGTTTTTAGATAGTGATGATTATTGGGAAGGAACAACTGTTCTCTCTGATTTACAAAAGATAATTACTGAAAATAATCCCGATATTATCTTCAATTATATGAGTAGTATCTATCCTGACAAAATTGTAAACCATTACATCAACCGAGATAAGCTAATAGGTTCTTTTAGGGAAGACTTTCAAGGTCTTTATCAAGATGGAATTTATCTTGGGTTCCCCTTTACAAAAACAATAAAAAGAGAATTAATTTTAACAAACCACCTCTTTTTTATAAAAGGACGATCTTTTGAAGATGTGGCATGGAGTTTTTTTCTTACTAAATATATTAGTAGTTATGCGATTTATAAAAACTGCTTTTATATGTATAGAAGAGAAAGAAAAGGTTCAATTAGTTCTGTTGCGACCTCTAAAAATCAAGTAAGTCTATTTCAAAATCTATCTGATGTAATAACTGAAATAGAAAATATGAAACTCAACAATGAGTTGTCACCTGGATTTAAAAAATATGTAGATGATATTTATGGGTATGTAATGACATGCTATGAACTGCTGCCAGAGAATGAAAAAGTAGATTTTCTTAATTTGAAAGAAAAATACGAAAAAGAATTTAATGCTTTGTGGTAAATATTATAGATAAACACACTATTAATACTAATTAAAATTTATAAGTTGAATAAAAAATCCCTTAGTGCTCACTGAGGGATTTTTACAAGTCTTATTCAGAAAACAACCGCTTGATCTCTTTCTCATACAAATAAATATTCACAGGATTAGTTGGTAATTGCGAATCTAGATATTCATTTGCTCTTTTCACATATTCTTCATGATGCTTATCATGGTTATCAATCACATCAAGTAATACTTTTGCACCTTCAAACGCATCGAACTGATCGTAATAATACCCTACACCTTTCGGAATCAGTTTTGAATTATGAATAAATGGATAACCACCATACAAAGCATCATTGTAAGCATAATTCAAACCATTTTCCCACTGATGACTTAGCACAATATCTACATAGCGAGTAAGAAAATCAGGCATTTGATAACGCCCTTCTACCGTCATCACCCCATTTTTAACAAGATTAGTTCGACCTATGAAATTGAAAAAGGTTGGATTATCTTTTTTATCGTAGGTGTTGCACATATAGACATTTTTAATTTTCTCAGGAGCTTCACGATAGGCTTGTTCAGCAATTAACACTGGCGTAAAGCAAGTTTTCACTACGTTAATATTGGCTTCAAAAGAGGCTATACGTTTAGCTTTTTTCTCAGTATCTGGTTTATAACCAAAAGTAAGATTATGCTTCTCTTTAATTCGCTTAATCACCTGATCACAGAATACCGGCGACCAAATTGCAGGCACCACATAAGCAGGACAACGATACATAATGGAAAAATAAGATTTACAGGTATTCTCATGCTGTGGAATCATCCATACAGAATCAAATAACGTACCGTTAAACACTCTTCCTGCTTTCTTATCAAAAAGGAAATTTTCCATATCCATAATAAAGTCATTACCCATTTTATAGCAAACAACTTTACCACCATGTTGATGCATTCGAGTAACTTGATTAGGTTCAATCACCAATGTTCCCTCAATCAATACGTCTAATTGATCAATTACATCCTCAATATAAGCGTATTTCAAATTTAATCCATCAAGCATAAACCCTTCTGGAGGTGTAGTGCGTTTTTCTGGTCCCCAAGAAACCAGAATAACATCTTCTACAATTGACGAATGTTGAAATAAATGAAAAAGATGAATGACATTTTGATTTGCGCCGTTTGCCCAAATATCCGTAACCTTCGCCTCTAAATTAAACGTAATTCCAATTTTATATTTACGCATAATTCTCTTCCTTTTTATTATTTAAATCATCTGAAAGTGCGGTCAAAAATAAACGTATTTTCAAATGATTTAAATAATAAAAATCACTCGGATATTCCTACCCGAGTGATTTATCTTGATTAGTTGATTATTACCATTGGTAACCTACACCGGCACCAACATTGTAATCACCTTGTGTAGTTGCTGCACCACTCACTTTGAAGATAACTTTATTGTTATCGCTCGCACGTGAGTAACCTACTGCAACTGCACTTTCACCTTTGTAGTTACCTACACCAAGGCCAACCATTGAACCACCTGGTTTAGTCACTTGTGGAATATTCGCTGCAGCAGTTGCTCCTGCGATACCACCACGAAGTTTCTTATCAGTTTTCTTCATTTCGCTACGAACTGCACCAACAGAACGATCAACATATTGTTTGTTTGCCGCATCCGTACCACGAACTGGATCTGCCACATTGGTGATTCGACGTTCATTACCAACTGAACCAACTGAAACAGTATTGGCTTCATTTGCAACAGAACCTTGACCTAATGCCACTGAGTTATCTGCAGTTGCTTTCGCACCTTGACCCACAGCTGTTGAGTTTTTACCTGAAGCTTGTGAGTTATTACCTAACGCAGTGCCATTTTCACCACTTGCATTCGCACCATAGCCAACAGCAGTTGCATCTTTACCTTTCGCTTTCGCACTATCACGTTTGCTGGTGTTATCCGCTGCAAATGCTGTTTTACCATCTTTACTGATCAAGCCTGAATCTTCAATACGTTTTGCTGTGCTTTCAGCCGCTGTTGCTGAAGATTTAGCTGCTGAAGCTGATGAACTTGCTGCTGTTGCAGAAGAGTCTGCCGCTGATGCGGATGAGCTTGCTGCGGTTGCAGAAGAATCTGCCGCTGAAGCTGAAGAACTTGCTGCAGTCGCAGAAGAATCTG
>CAJMPC010000084.1:0-7395 GCA_905215245.1 uncultured bacterium
GACCAGAAGCAACATAGCAAAGGTCTAATGCGGCAGAACCCGTACGACGGAAATCGGCAGCTTCATCAATTAAGTTATTCATGATAGCAAATTGAGTTGGCATCAAGCTTGGTTGTTTGAATGGGAAACCGGTGGCTAAAATTGCCCCGTTAAGTTCATTTTGGCTATCTACACGTAAACGCACTTCATTTAATTTTGCGCCTTCACCACGCACAGCAGTGAATAATTCATTACGAATAGGATCGTAAACCACACCTACTTCGGTGCGGTTTTTTACACGGATAGCAATAGAAACAGAGAAATGTGGCAAACCTTTTACGAAGTTGGTTGTGCCATCTAGTGGATCAATTACCCATTGAATATCACTGTCTTTGCCTTCTAATGCACCACGTTCTTCACTGATAATTGTATGATCAGGATAAGATTTTTGAATGATTTCAATGATCTCAGCTTCAGCGGCTTTATCGACGCTAGTCACATAATCATTAATACCTTTTTTACTTGTTTGGATGTCATCACGGCGCTCATAGTTTTTAGCAATTACGTTGCCCGCTTTTCGTGCCGCACGAATAGCGATATTTAACATTGGATTCATATTTCCACCAGATTTTAAAGAACAGATAAATAGGTCGCCTATTATAAGGGAGTTTTAGTAAATAGCCAGTTGAAAATGTTTAATTCACGGTTTTTCCCGTTTTTTAAAGGAAATTTGCGATCAGTATCGCAAAAATAAAGTAGCCAATTTGGCTTTCTTCTAAAGGACTTTTAAAGTGCGGTCAAAAAAGAAGGCATTTTATGTATAAAGGGATAACCTTATTAGAAACCTTGATTGCGTTATTTATTTTAAGCTTAACGTTAGCGTTTGCATTGCCCAAATGGCAGAAAAACGATCCCAAATATTTTCTCGAAAAAGAGCAACAACGGCTTTATTTTTTCTTACGTAATATTCAAGCGAGGGCAGAAAACTCATCGGCGATTTGGTTTATTTTGGCCAATCAAGATAGGGCGAATCAACGTTGGTGTATTACTGCTCAAGTAAAAAGCGATCATTTTTGTGATTGTTTTCATCCCCAGAATTGTCCTAAAAACCTTTATGCGCATTTTTACTATCCTTATTTTGAAGGAAAAACGATGCTGATAGGCCCTAAATTATATCCGTCTGAAGTGGCGGTGAAATTTAATGGGGCAAGAAATACCATGGAAACGAATTGTTTTATGTTACAGGCTGAAGAACATCGTACATTGTTCTCTTTTTTCAATGTGGGCAGTATTAAATTAAAGTCTGATCAAGCGGCGAGTGCATGTACAAGATGAAACCATTAAAAGGCGAAACATTGGTGAGTTTGTTGATTTCACTTGGCTTATCCGCTTTATTATTGCTATTGGTTGCACAGTTTTATGCCCAAACTCAACAGCAAAATCAGCGTTTAATGTTACAACTTAAATTACAAGCGGAATTACAACGCACAATTCAACTCATCGGGAAAGATCTGCGTCGTGTAGGCTTTCGAGCCGCAAACCAAAAACTCATTGAAGATAATCTGGCTTTATTCGAATTAGACGAAAAGGGCACAGCAGTAACCATTGCTCAAGCAGACAATGCACCATCAAATAGCTGTGTCTTATTTTTTTATGATTTGAATAGTAATGGTTGTATTGGTGAAAAATACACAAAAAATACCTGCGTAAATGGCGTTAAAAATGTGGCGAAAAATATCGAAAAAGAGCTATTTGGTTACAAACTTAACGGCAAAATGATCGAAACCAAACAAACTTATAAAAATGCGGTAAATGCGGATTGTCGTTCAGCAGAGTGTCAGCGTGCTTTAACGCAATCTACTTGTAACGCTGGTGGTGGATGGACAGATTTATTGGATGAAAAAGAGTTTGAGATTTCTCAATTACGTTTTGATTGGTTAAAGGCGAGGAAGGGGATTGAAATCAAACTCGCGGGAAATCTTGCAACACATAAGCATATTCAATATGAAACTTCGCTTGTAGTGCCTTTATTAAATCAAGAAGAATGATGATGAAAAAAGGGATTGTGACACTGACGGCACTGATTTTACTTTCAGGCTTATTGGCGCTGATCTTATTATTTGATGAACAGATCTTTGCGTTTTTTCGATCTCAAATGAGTCAGCGAAAATATTATGTAGAACAGAGTCTTCCTTTACAGAAAATCAGTCAGCAACAACAAACGCACATTTGCCAAAACTTGCCTTTAAATGGTGCTGAAAAAGTGAAACAAGTCTTTTTCGAGTCTTCAGGGGCAGAGGATAAAGTCTCCTATTCTGTTTGGTGTAAACGTGCAGAGTTATTTAAGAAATCGCCCACAAAAGGCATTAATGAAAATAGGCTGCGAGATTTTATTTCCAGCGAAAAACAGGCTGATTTTCAACCGCACTTTGTGAAAGTCGATACGACTTTAACTGCTCAAAAAACACCACAAGTGTATTGGATAACGCAAAGCCAATTAGAAATTAAAGGGAATGTGAGTGGTATTCTGCTAGCAGAAGGAAATTTAACCTTAACTGGCAAAGGGAGAATAAGCGGTGCAGTGATTACAGGTGGTTCGCTTAAGTTAGAGGAGGGCGTGACGGTGGCTTACGGTAAAGCCGTGGTGACAAAACTCGTACAAGAATATAGCCAATGGCGTTTGGTGGATAAAAGTTGGAGTGATTTAAGTGCGCAAGAGCAAAGTGAATAAAGGCATGTCGTTAATGTCACTTTTATTAGCCTTATCGATTTTCAGCGGGTTATTTTTGATTTTTAACCGATGGACGGCTGAGCAACGGAAAAGTGCGGTCAGACTTTTTCAAGAATTTCAGGCGATTCAAATTGCTGAAAATCAGGCTCAACGTCAGTTTTTAGGCTTGTCTTGTGAAAATAGCGTAGAACAAAATGGCATTCAATTTGCAATTCAATGCAGTCATCATCAGGTGAATATACGCTATCCTCAAGGTGAATTTTTATTGAAAACCGAGTAAAATAACGCATTGTTTTTGCTTTCAAAAGGGCGTTATTTTGTTCGTTACTTATTATTCAAACCAACCAGAAATTCAAAAGGATATTTTAGTTTCGCTGTTGGAAAATTTACCGCAACATGATCCGTTTCAATCTGACATTGTATTGGTGCAAAGTCCGGGTATGGCACAATGGTTGCAAATGGAAATTGCTAAAAAACGCGGTGTTGCAGCGAATTTCCAATTCCCCATGCCTTCCAGTTTTATTTGGAAACTTTACGCCGATAATTTGCCGAATGTTTCCACGCAAAACCCTTTTGAAAAAGATTCAACGTTATGGCGATTAATGCGATTAATCCCTACCTTTTTACAGCAAAAAGAATTTGAACCATTAAAAAAATATTTAGCGTCTTCACCTGCATCAGAACAGCAAAAACTTTATCAATTAAGCCTAAAAGTTGCTGATTTATTTGACCAATATCTCGTCTATCGTCCCGAATGGATTGCCGCATGGGAAGAAAATAACGATGAAAAGATCTTGGCTCAAATTAATCAGCAAAAGCAGGGCCTTTCGGCGTTAAATCCTACCTTTCTTTCTCAAATTAAAGGCAATATTCATTGGCAGGGAATTTTATGGCGAGCCTTGGTGGATGATGTCCAACGTGATTTCGGTGGAAAAGCAAAACATCGTGCTGCACTCAATCAGCAATTTTTAGCATTATGTCGTGATCCAAATGCCACACTCAACTTGCCGGAACGTATTTTTATTTTTGGTATTCCAGCATTGCCAACGGTTTATCTCAATATTTTCCAAGGTATTTCAGCTAAAACAGATGTACATTTATTCTTCAATAATCCATGTCAAGAATATTGGGGCGATTTGCGAGATCTGAGTAAATCCTATTTATTAGAAAGACAGCGTTTCGTGCAAGAAAGCGACGATGTGAAGCCTTTAATTTCAGCCGAGCAAGTGTCATGGGAACCTGCCGATCTTGATTACACCAATCAACAAGAAGAATTGTTCAGCGGGAATCCGCTTTTAGCCTCTTGGGGAAAAATGGGACGGGATTTTCTCTATCAATTAGTGCGTGATGAAGAAAATATTCAAGCCATTTCCCGTGATTACTATGCAGAACTTCCCGAAAAAACCTTGTTAGGCCAGATCCAAAATCAAATTTTGACGTTGAGCCATGGTGCATTAAATGTCGCGAAAAATGACCGCTCTTTGGTAGTGAAATCTTGCCATAGCGCGATGCGAGAAGTTGAAGTGCTGCATGATTATTTATTGGATTTATTCAATCAAAATCAGCATAAGCCAAAAGAAGAACAGATTACACCAAAAGATGTGGTGGTCATGGTGGCCGATGTTAACCAATATACGCCTTATATTCAGGCTGTCTTTGGTGCGAATAGTGCGGACGCATCCGTTATTCCGTTCTCGATTTCTGACAGTAAATTGTCTGAAAGTGATGTGATCGTGTCGAGCTATCTTTCCCTGTTAAATTTAAAAGAAAGTCAGTTTGGCGCGGAAGAAGTGTTGGCTTTATTGGATATTCCCGCTATTCGTGAACGTTTTAACATTGCCCTTGCAGATCTCGAACAAATCCGCGAATGGGTGAAAGAGTCGGGTATTCGCTTTGGTTTAGAAAAATTCAAGAATACACTGAATTTTAACGCGTGGCAGGCGGGACTTGAACGTATGACCTTAGGCTATGCGATGCGTGAAGAACAAGGCGTTTGGCAAGACAGCCTTGGACTTGATAGTAGCTATGGATTGAAAGGGCAGTTAGTTGGTGCGGTGAATCAATTTTTTACGGCCTTAAATAAATGGCATCAAGATCTGCAAAAAGCACATAACATTGAAAAATGGCGTGAAAAATTGACCGCACTTTTGACGGATTTCTTTGTGCAAAATGAAGAAACTGCGGATACCTTATTTTATATTCAAGATTGTATCAATGCCTTTGCCGATGATTTGCAGGCCGTCAATTTTGAAGAAACCTTGCAAGCGGATGTCATTGCGGAAGTGATGTCTGCACGTTTAGAAGAAACACCAAACAGCCTTCGTTTCTTAGCGGGGAAAGTGAATTTCTGCACACTTTTACCAATGCGCTCTATTCCTTTCAAAGTGGTGTGTTTGCTTGGGATGAATGAGGCAGATTACCCACGCAGTCATACACCAAATAGTTTTGACTTAATGCAATATCATCATCAAAAAGGCGATCGTGTTCGTCGAGATGATGATCGTTACTTATTCCTTGAAGCCTTACTGGCTGCAAGATCCCATTTTTATGTGAGTTATGTGGGCTGTTCAATCATTGATAATCAGCCTAAAGAGCTTTCAGTATTGGTGAGTCAATTGGTTGATTATATTAATCATTATTGAGACGATGGCTTGAAGATTGAACAACATCCAATGACGGCGTTTAGTCCAAGCAATTTCCAACATGAAGGGAAAATTAACCGCTCTTTTGCAAAAAAATGGCTGCCGATTGCGCAATTCCAAGAAAGAAAATGTCATGAATTTGTTGTGCCGATGGGCGAAAATCAAGAGCCAATAACGGAAATTGAACTCGATCGTTTTGTGAGTTTTGTTGAAAATCCAGTGAAATTCTTTTTTGAAAAGCAGCTTGGCGTGTATTTCCGAGATGAAGATGAGCGCATTGAAGAAAGTGAAAACTTCACGTTAAATGCTTTGGATCATTATCGCATTAGTAATGCGTTATTGCATTTAGAGGAAGATCAATTTAACGACTATTTCGCCAAACAGCGAGTAAAAGGCATCATGCCACGCGGCGAGTTTGCGGAAGTTTGTGCGCAATCCATTCGTGCTGATGTATTGGCTTTTAAAGAGAAAATTAAGGATTATTCTTCACCACATAGTGAGAGTGTCGATTTTGTGGTGGAAACAGCACAAGGCAATATTCGCTTGTTTGGCTATATGGAGCCATTATTTGGCGAGGAAAATCAGATAATTGAATGGCGATTTGCAAAATATAAAGATCGTTATCGTATTCGCCCATGGCTTTATTATCTTATTCAACTGGCGACAAAAGATAACGCCCTGCCACCACGCATTATCGCTAAAGATAAGGATTTAACATTAAAAACAATAGAAAAATCAACTGCACTTGAGAAACTGAAAATGTACGTTGAGGCCTATTTACAAAGCCAGCAACAAATTCAGCTCATTCCAACGGAAAATATAGCGAAGTTTATTGAAAAAGATGAAAGTGCGGTCAATTTTGACAATGTTTTGACGAATATCGAATCCCTTGCGAAAGATGATAGCTATGGCTATGGAAAAGCTGATCCTTATTGGGCGAGGGTATTGGGTCAAACAGAACAATTTAAATCGCAGGATGGTCTCTTGCAGTTGGTGAAACAAACCACATCCTGGTTTGGAGAAATGTTGTCTTAAAGCGGATCTTCAGATCGAAAAGATCCTGGATTTTTGATAAGATACTGGCTTAAGAATAATTTTAAAAAGGATCTAAAATGCGTTGTCCGTTTTGTTCAACTGAAGAAACTAAGGTAATTGACAGCCGTTTGGTTTCTGATGGGTATCAAGTACGTCGTCGTCGGGAATGCGGGAATTGTCATGAACGCTTTACCACCTTTGAAACGGCCGAATTAGTGGTGCCAAAAATTATTAAAAATGATGGGTCACGTGAGCCGTTTAACGAAGATAAATTGCGTAGCGGTATTCAACATGCATTAGAAAAACGCCCTGTAAGTTCGGATGATGTGGAAAAAGCCATCAGCCATATTATTATCCAATTACGTGCGACGGGTGAGCGCGAAGTGCCAAGTCATCTTGTGGGTAAATTAGCCATGAATGAGCTGAAAGAATTAGATAAAGTGGCGTATATCCGTTTTGCGTCCGTTTATTTGAGCTTTGATAATATCAATGAATTCACCAAAGAAATTGAAAGCTTAAAGGATTAATATGAGTGACACCTTTTCCCCTGATGACGTGAAATTTATGCAACTGGCTCTTGAGCTTGCGGCAAAAGGGCAGTACACCACTACGCCTAATCCATCCGTAGGATGTGTGTTAGTTAAAAACGGTGAAATTGTCGGGAAAGGGTTTCATTTTAAAGCCGGTCAGCCTCATGCAGAGCGAATGGCGTTGGCTGATGCCGGTGAGAAAGCGAAAGGCGCAACTGCTTATGTGACGCTTGAACCTTGTTCTCATTATGGCCGCACACCGCCTTGTGCATTAGGTTTAATTGAAGCGGGGGTCAGTCGAGTTGTCGCAGCCATGGCAGATCCTAATCCTCAAGTGGCAGGAAAAGGCCTGAAAATGTTAGCCGATGCAGGCATACCAAGTGCGGTCAATTTATTGAACGAACAAGCAGAAGCCTTAAATAAAGGTTTTCTCAAACGTATGCGAACTGGCAAGCCTTATGTACAGCTGAAATTAGCC
>CAJMPC010000085.1:0-7349 GCA_905215245.1 uncultured bacterium
CGGATCAATTAGATAATCATGCTTTTTTGATGGATTTCCAAAATGAGTTGGATGGCTTTTATCGCCGTTACAACGTGGAATTAATTCGTGCACCAGAAGGCTTTTTCTATTTACGTCCAAAAGCGACGACCTTAATTGCCCGTTCAGTGCTTTCCGAATTAGAAATGTTAGTAGGAAAAGTGCTTTGCTATTTGTATTTAAGCCCAGAACGTTTGGCACAGCAAGGTATCTTCAGTACGCAAGAAGTCTATGACGAATTACTCAACTTAGCAGACGAAGGCAAATTATTGAAAGCCGTCAATCAACGTTCCAGCGGTTCAGATTTAGATAAGCAAAAATTATCTGAAAAAGTACGTGCAGCGATCGGCCGTTTACGCCGTTTAGGCATGATTCATACCGTAGGTGAACAGCATAGCGGTAAATTTACTATTTCAGAATCAGTTTTCCGTTTTGGGGCTGAAGTCCGTTCTGGTGATGATCCATTAGAAGCACAAGCTCGCTTAATTCGTGATGGGGAAGCAGCCACACCGCAATCTCTTGAATTGGAAAAACAAGCAAAAGCGGCAAGTCATGCTGATGACCTTGATGATGAAGAAAGTGCGGTCGAAATTGATGAAGAATTTGATGATGCAGGAGAACAAGAATAATGTCTGATGTATTAGAACTTGAAAACGAAATCTATCAAGACGAACCTGAGCAATCAACTGAACAGGTTGAAGAAGAATTTATTGCTCCTGTATTAAACCAACATAGTGGAGTAGAACGAGGTAAATTTCGTTCACTCACCTTAATTAACTGGAATGGTTTCTTTGCCCGCACCTTTGATTTGGATGAATTGGTGACCACACTTTCCGGTGGTAACGGTGCCGGTAAATCCACAACCATGGCGGGTTTTGTCACAGCATTAATTCCAGACTTAACTTTGTTGCATTTCCGTAATACCACAGAAGCAGGCTCGACAGGCGGTTCGCGTGATAAAGGTTTGCACGGTAAATTGCGTCCAGGTGTATGTTATGCGGTATTGGATACCATAAATTCTCGTCACCAACGAATTCTCGTGGGTGTGCGTCTGCAACAAATTGCGGGTCGTGATAAGAAAGTGGATTTAAAAACCTTCTCGATTCAAGGGGTAGAATTATCCTTAAATCCGACCGCACTTTTCACCGAAACAGTCGGTGAACGTCAAGCACGCGTACTCAATTTAAACGAATTAAAAGACAAAATTGAAAACCTTGGTGCGCAATTCAAGCAATATCATTCCATCACCGATTATCACGGCATGATGTTTGATTTGGGCATCATTCCAAAACGCTTACGTAGTGCCTCAGACCGTAGCAAATTCTATAAATTAATCGAAGCTTCTTTATACGGTGGTATTTCCAGCGCTATTACCCGTTCTTTACGTGATTACTTATTGCCAGAAAACCTTGGTGTGCGCAAAGCCTTCCAAGATATGGAAAGTGCGTTACGTGAAAACCGCATGACCCTTGAAGCAATTAAAGTTACCCAATCTGACCGTGATTTATTTAAACATTTAATTACCGAAACCACTAATTATGTGGCATCAGATTATATGCGTAATGCCAATGAACGCCGAGGCAATATTGAAGCGGCTCTAGGTTTCCGTCGTGATTGGTATAAAGCAAAAGCTGAGCAAGAATTATCGCAACATCGACTAATTGATTTAAGCCGTGAAGCAGCTGAATTGGCAGAAAATGAACGTACTTTAGAAGTCGATCACCAAAGTGCGGCAGACCATCTAAACTTGGTATTAAATGCGTTACGTCATCAAGAAAAAGTATCGCGCTATCAAGAAGACGTAGCTGAGCTTACAGAAAAATTAGAAGAACAAAAAATGGTTGTGGAAACCGCAACCGAACAGCTTGAAGAAAGCCAAGCACAATTTGAGCAAACTGAACTTGAAATAGACCAAGTACGTGCACAACTTGCGGATTATCAACAAGCATTAGATGCACAACAAACTCGTGCATTGCAATATCAACAAGCGATTGCCGCGCTTGAAAAAGCGAAAACCTTATGTGGTTTAGCGGATTTAAGCGTGAAAAATGCGGAAGATTACCATGCGGAATTTGCTGCCCATGCAGAAAGTCTTACCGAGCAAGTGCTTGAGTTAGAACATAAGATGTCAATTTCTGAAGCGGCTAAATCACAATTTGATAAAGCCTATCAGTTAGTGTGCAAAATTGCCGGTGATATGCCACGTTCAAGTGCTTGGGAAAGTGCTAAAGAATTATTGCGTGAATATCCAACACAAAAAATTCAGGCACAACAAACCCCACAATTACGCTCGAAATTACATGAGTTAGAGCACCGTTATGCTCAACAACAAAGTGCGGTTAAATTATTGGCTGATTTTAATCAGCGCGCTGATTTATCTTTAGAAACCGCTGATGAACTCGAAGCATACCACGCTGAACAAGAAGAACTCATTGAAAGTTTGAATGAAGAACTTTCAGAGCAAGTGGAAAACCGTTCAACCTTACGTCAAAAACGTGAAAGTTTGACCGCACTTTACGAAGAAAATGCTCGTAAAGCACCGGCTTGGTTGACTGCTCAAGCCGCTTTAGAACGCTTACAAGAGCAAAGTGGTGAAACATTTGAACATAGCCAAGATGTGATGCATTTTATGCAATCACAATTGGTGAAAGAACGTGAACTGACTATTCAACGTGACAATTTAGAAAAACAACGTCAACAATTAGACGAGCAAATTTCTCGTTTAAGCCAACCAGATGGTTCTGAAGATGCTCGCTTGAATGTGCTTGCAGAACGTTTTGGTGGTGTGTTGCTTTCTGAATTATATGATGATGTACCAATTGAAGATGCACCTTATTTCTCGGCACTTTATGGTCCAGCTCGCCATGCTATTGTTGTGCGTGATCTCAACACGGTACGTGAACAATTAGCCAATTTAGAAGACTGTCCAGACGATTTATATTTAATCGAAGGTGACCCAAATGCCTTTGATGACAGCGTACTTTCAGCTCAAGAGCTTGAAATGGGCGTTGTGGTGCAAGTGTCTGATCGTGAATTGCGTTATTCAAAATTCCCGCAAATTCCATTATTCGGCCGTGCTGCACGTGAAAAACATTTAGAAGAATTACAAGCTAAACGTGATGAAATTGCGGAAGAATACGCACAAATCGCCTTTGATGTACAAAAATGTCAACGTTTGCACGAACACTTTAGTCAGTTTGTTGGCTTACATTTAGCCCTTGCGTTCCAACCAAACCCAGAAGAGGTGATGGCGGAAATCAATCAAGAACGCAATGAGATCGAGCGTGAGCTAAATCAATTCTCAAGCACCGAACAACAAATTCGCATTAAATTGGATAATGCCAAAGAAAAAATGCAATTGTTGAATAAGTTAATGCCACAGCTTAACTTGCTTGCTGATGAAGAATTACTTGATCGTATTGAAGAATGCCGCGAACAATTAGACATCGCAGAACAAGATGAAAGCTTTATTCGTCAACATGGCGTTGCGTTGTCACAATTAGAACCGATAGCCAATACCTTACAAAGCGATCCAGAAAACTATGAACGCTTAAAAGCTGATTTAACCCAAGCGGTTGAACGTCAAAAACAAGTACAACAACGTGTATTTGCTTTAGCGGATGTAGTACAACGTAAAAATCACTTCAGCTATGAAGATGCTGGTCAAGCAGAAACATCAGAGCTTAATGAGCAACTTCGTCAACGTTTGGAACAATTGCAGTCACAACGTGATGCTCAACGTGAACAATTACGTCAAAAACAAAGCCAATTTGCACAATACAACCAAGTATTTATTCAATTGCAAAGTTCTTACGACAGTAAAAATCAATTGTTGAAAGAATTAATTGCTGAGATTGGTGAATTGGGCGTGCGTGCTGATGAAGGAGCAGAGGAACGTGCAAGAAATCGCCGTGATGAGTTGTATCAACAACTTTCAACCAGCCGTCAACGTCGTTCTTATGTCGAAAAACAATTAACACTCATTGAGAGTGAAGCGGATAACTTAAATAAACGTATTCGTAAAGCAGAACGTGATTATAAAACGCAACGTGAATTAGTTGTTGCAGCAAAAGTCAGCTGGTGTGTGGTTCTCCGTTTATCTCGTAATTCTGATGTGGAAAAACGACTCAATCGTCGTGAGTTAGCTTATTTATCTGCTGATGAACTACGTTCAATGTCGGATAAAGCCTTAGGTGCGCTACGTACTGCGGTGGCTGATAATGAATATCTCCGCGATGCATTGCGTATTTCTGAAGACAGCCGTAAACCGGAAAATAAAGTTCGCTTCTTTATTGCTGTATATCAACATCTTCGTGAACGTATCCGTCAGGATATTATTAAAACTGATGATCCGATTGATGCAATTGAGCAAATGGAAATTGAGCTTAATCGCTTAACAGAAGAATTGACTGGCCGTGAGAAAAAATTGGCGATCAGTTCTGAAAGTGTGGCGAATATTATGCGTAAAACCATTCAACGTGAACAAAATCGTATTCGCATGTTGAACCAAGGTTTACAAAATATTGCCTTCGGTCAGGTGAAATCTGTACGTTTAGTAGTCAATATTCGCGATACACATGCGATGTTGCTTGATGCGTTATCAGGTAAACAGGAAGAATATCAAGATTTATTCAGTGATAATCGTATTACCTTCTCTGAAGCCATTGCGAAACTTTATCAACGCATTAACCCGCATATTGATATGGGCCAACGCACAGCACAAACTATCGGTGAAGAATTATTAGATTACCGTAATTACCTTGAGCTAGAAGTTGAAGTCTTCCGTGGTGCAGATGGCTGGTTACGTGCTGAAAGTGGTGCATTATCGACAGGTGAAGCGATCGGTACGGGTATGTCAATCCTATTAATGGTTGTACAAAGCTGGGAAGAGGAAAGCCGCCGTATTCGCGGTAAAGACATCGTGCCATGTCGCTTACTATTCTTAGATGAAGCAGCGCGTTTGGATGGTAAATCTATTTCCACCTTGTTCGAACTTTGCGAACGTTTGGATATGCAATTACTTATCGCCGCGCCAGAGAATATCAGCCCTGAAAAAGGGACAACCTATAAACTGGTGCGTAAAATCGCCGGCAACCAAGAACAAGTTCATGTGGTTGGTTTGCGTGGCTTTGGCGCAACAGAGTAGTTTTTTAAAGCGGTCAAAGCAATTGGCCGCTTTTTTCATTGTTATTTTTATGAGAATTTAGGACGAATTATGCACAACCTTATTTTAGCCATTCTATGTAGTGTTGCCGTATCGGTGTTACTCAAAGTTGCTCGCAAGAAAAATATCATTATTGAACAAGCAATTGCGTTTAACTATATCGTCGCCATTTCATTAAGCTATTTCTTACTCAAGCCTGATTTTAAAGGATTAGAATTTACCGAATATTTGGCACAAAGTGATAGCACACCTATCTTCCTAGCATTAGGTATTTTATTACCAACCGTATTTATCATTATGTCTAAAGCCGTTGAATTTGCGGGTATTGTGCGTTCAGATGCAGCACAACGCTTATCGTTATTTCTACCGATTGTTGCCTCTTTTATTATCTTCCATGAAACATTAAGTCAGCCAAAAGTTGTTGGCATTATTTTGGCATTCATTGGTTTATTCTGTATCTTGAATAAATCGAATGAGCAAAGTGCGGTCACTTTTAAAGGTATTTTAGGCTTAATCGGTGTTTGGTTTGGTTATGGCACCATTGATATCTTATTCAAACAAGTAGCCAAAAGCGGGGGAGCATTCCCAACCACATTATTCATCGCTTTCTCATTAGCCGCTTGTGTCATGTTTCTGTATTTATTCCTAAAACGCACTCAGTGGACAGTGCCAAGCTTTATTGGTGGAATCATTTTAGGCGTGTTGAATTTCTTTAACATCCTTTTTTACATTAAAGCGCACCAAAGTTTCGGACAAAACCCAACCTTAGTTTTTGCGGGAATGAACATTGGTGTGATTTGTTTAGGCACCATCACCGGCGCATTTTTCTTTAAAGAAAAAATCAGCAAAATAAACTGGTTTGGCGTACTTATCAGTCTTTCAGCAATTTTCTGTTTATATTATTTAGATAAAATTTTGGCTTAATTATGGCAAACAATTTTAGTTTTTTTATCTACGATTACGAAAGTTTTGGTATCAATCCGGCAAGTGATCGTCCAGCTCAATTTGCCGGTATTCGTACCAATGCAAATTTCAATATCATTGGTGAGCCTATTATGTTGTATTGCAAGCAAACCAATGATTATTTACCCGCACCGGAAGCTGTAATGGTTACAGGAATCACACCACAAGAATGTAATGAAAAGGGGATTCCTGAGCCTGAATTTGCCGCAAAAATTCTAGCTGAGTTTTCACAACCGAATACCTGTGTGATGGGGTACAACAACATTCGTTATGACGATGAAATGACTCGTTATACCTTTTACCGCAATTTTATTGATCCCTATGAATATAGCTGGAAAAATGGCAATTCTCGGTGGGATTTACTCGATGTAGTACGAGCCTGTTATGCGTTACGGCCAGAAGGAATTAATTGGGCTTATGACGATGATGGTATGCCAAGCTTTCGCTTAGAAAAATTAACCAAAGCAAATGGTATTGAGCATGAAAATGCCCATGATGCGATGGCGGATGTGTATGCAACTATTGCCATGGCTAAATTAATCAAAGAAAAGCAGCCTAAATTATTTCAATTCTTCTTTGAGCATAGAGGTAAAAAGGAAATTGAGAAACTGATCGACACCGCGGAAATGACACCATTAGTGCATGTTTCAGGTATGCTAGGGAATTATCGCGGCAATTGTGCTTGGGTGGCACCATTAGCATGGCATCCAACTAATCAAAATGCCGTAATCGTCTGTGATTTATCAGGTGATATTGATAATTTACTCAGTAAAAGTGCGGTTGATTTGCGACAAGATTTATATACCAAGAAAAGCGAGCTAGAAGAAAGGGGAGTTTCATCAGTTCCATTAAAATTGGTTCATATTAATAAATGCCCAATTTTGGCGCCTGCAAAAACGTTACTGCCTGAAAATGCGGCTCGTTTAGGGATAGACAGACAACAATGCTTAGATAATTTAGCAAAATTGCGTCAATCCTTAGATATACGCGAGAAAGTTATTGAAATCTTCTCAGAAGAGCGCGAATTTGAGGCGAGTGATAATGTAGAAACGGAACTTTATAATGGTTTCTTTAGCAATGCTGATAAAAACAATATGGCTATTTTACGCGATTTACCGCCTGAAAAATTAGCTGAGCATGGTTTAGCATTTGAAGATAAACGAATTCCTGAATTGTTATTCCATTATCGTGCAAGACATTTCTA
>CAJMPC010000086.1:0-7196 GCA_905215245.1 uncultured bacterium
ATCCCGATGCTGATATTCCCGTGGTGCAACTGAGCCTTAACCGTTTGCAATCGGCAGAGTGGCATTTCAACTTGGCGAAAAAATTATTTGCTTTGCGAGAACAAGGCGTGCTGATTATTGGCAGTGGCAACATTGTGCATAATCTAAGAGCGATAAGTTGGGAGCATATCGACCAAATCGGCGCGGGTTATGACTGGGCGTTTGCTTTCCGTGAAACGGTCAATCAGGCGATTGCGATACAAGATGATGAAACTTTGGTGCATTATGACCAGTTAGGTGAAAAAGCCGAGCTTTCTGTGCCAACACCAGATCATTATTTGCCGTTGCTGTACATCATGGCATTACGCGAACCGCAAGACAATATTACGTTTTTCAATGATAATTTGATTGCAGGATCTCTCAGCATGACGTCGGTTTTAGTGGGATAACATATTTGCAAAAAACATTTGGAAAACTGACCGCACTTTAAAAGAAAAAGGCCATCTGAAATCTAACATTCAGATGGCCTTTTTAATTGATTTAATTATTTCTTCACAGGCTCTACTTCGCCCACAGCTTTCTGAGATTTTTCATCCATTTCCACTTTAATATTGTGGTCCACCACCACATTCATATTAATAGTGATACCTTCCTTTGGTGTGTCCAATTGAATGGTCGGTGTGCAAGCTGTAAGTGTAAATATTGCTGCAAAAATAAAAAAGTGCGGTTGAAATTTAAGGTGTTTTATCATTTTTCTTTGTCTAATTGCTTATAAAGTTTATATTGCAGATTTTGTTCAAATTGCGAGCCGTAGTCAATCATATTCCACAATTCAAACATATTTTCTTGATGTGTATAATTTAACGTTATCGGATTATGAGTTCGCTTGGTTGGATTAAATCCACTAATGCTCGCACGCAACGTCATTTGTCCTTTCGGATCGAGCGTCACCGCCGCATGGGAATTTTGCAGTTCCATTTCTTTTAATAAACCCACCAAAATATTTTCTGTCCAACCACCTTTTTTCAACCCTTTCACCATTTCATCGGTTAATTTGATGGACACATTTCCCACTTGTTCCAATGTACCATTACAAATCAAACATTCCTTATGCCCGAGCCAAAATGGCAGGGTCGCATTGGCGCGGCCGGTTAAGGTTACTTGGTTATATTGTGCCAAAGCTAACACTTGGGCTAAATCAATATTAGTAAAAGAAAGTGTCGCCATTTTACTTTGTGGGAAAGTGAGCTGAGGCACCGTCAATACGCCATCAAATAAGGAAAGTTTCACATTTCTCAAAGTAAGCGGATTTTTCATGGTATTCGGATAACGCCCAAACAAATCCAATTCTCCATTTGCAACGGAAAGCGCGCCATAGCGAATATTTTGAGTCGAAATATGGATTGGTTTACCCGAAGCCACTTGTAATGCCTCGTTTTCATAATTCATTGGAAAGCGAATATTCAAGCCATACACTTCACCATCTGGCATGGTGATTTTGCCGTTTTTCAGGTTCAGCTCTCCGCCCATTTTCACGCCATTGGTATTAATCACGAATTTGCTCTGTCCTTTGATGCTCCCTTCATGGATTAACCAGTTCCATTTTTGTGGGAAGAGTGATTGGAATACTTTTGCGGATTGTTCTTTCCAGCTGATTTCACCTGAAAGTGCACTATTCTGATATACACCAAAAACATCTAAAGGTCCAAGCGAGCCCGCCTTTAAATCACCTGCAAAATTGAAGTTACTGATACTCTTACCATCAATACCTAAACCGAAAATAGGCGAAACAAAACGACCACCATAAGCCAATTCAACCCAATCCGTTTTTGCTTGTAACAAACCACGAATATGCTCTTTTTCATAATCCCAGCGGAGTCGGTCTTTGAGTTCCAACGAAAGCGGCGCCATTTTCACCTCTTTCATTTTCACTTCGTTAGAACGTGCAGAAAGCTGATTTAATTCAATATGATCCGCTTCCCAAAAACCTTTTCCTTCCATTTTGACTGGCGTATTTAAGGATTTCCAGTTTGCACTGCCATTGATTGTCCAATCCCAACGGTTTGTCGCTTGTTTCTCCACCGACTGCAACTTATGTTCTTCATCCCTCAAGTCAAACACCGTTTTAATACCCGCAATAAACTCATGGGCATTTCCATCTAATTTTAAATCGAGATTTTCAAACTGTGGTGTCGTGCCCTTTAATGTTGCGAGCAAACGACCTTCTAAACCATAACGACCGATAATAATGTCATCTAACGGTAAACGAACGTGCAACTTGGTATCTGGCTGAACGGTATCCATTTTAAAGACGGAACCCGGATAAAAATACACCACAGGATGGGTGAAGAGCCCGCCGAGATGATAGGTTAAATTGGTTTGTGCCACGGTAGCGTTATAACGTAAATCCCCGCGTGTTTTCAGCTCAAAATCCAATTCGTTATTGTCATCGCCACCGCCGATTTCACCATTTTTGCCTGAAATCACGATCTCCCCTTTGCCCATTTCACCAAAGGTTTGCAAGATCACGTTCATATCAATGCTTAATGGCAATAAGCCTTCAGCAGCACGGTGAATAGATAACCCAAGGAAACCTTTGATTGGTTGATAGCTATCAAAGGTCCAATAAAATTTCCCCCACGAAATATCCAAGCCATCTTTGGTGAACACGAAAGGCACATCTAACAGAGGCGAATTTGCCGTTAAATCTTGAGCATTTAACTGGCCATCCGCCCCTTGCCAGGACACTTTTGCTTCGCCTTTTGTGACGGCTAGTTCTGGGTTATTCCAGTTGAATAAGACATTGCCTTGTTGAGGCAGTTGAGAAAGATCGGGATCAAAATTTGCAGAGAAATGAAGATCGTAGTTTTTATCGTCTGCTTGTTTGATGTCGGTACTCCCCGCCCATTGGAAAATGCCATCTTGCGGCGTGACAGTCGATTGATGATGCAGCTCAAGCCCGTCATTATTGGCTTGAGCGTCAAGTGCTAATTGGTTGCCGTTATAGTTTGCGTCTAACGCCCAATCAGCCGATAAGAAAGGCTGCAATGCGGCTTGTTTCAGTGCATCGGTATTTGTTAATTGAACGTGTTTAACTTTGACATCAGAAATAGGCAATGCCGCCCAAAGTGCGGTCAAATTTGGCGGTGTTTTTTCAGCATTATCACTGGGTAAATGGGTTAAACAATCATAATTCAAGCTAGCCTTTTCAACATCAAGACTATGCGTATTCCACCAAGTCACCTGAGTATTATTCAGGTTCACTAGCGTACATTGGTCAGTTTTCACTTTTAGCTCTGGCAGTGTTAAACCTGTGGTTTCCCATTGCCAGTCATCGGCTAATCCAATGTGATAATGCGGTGCTAAAAAATGATTGGTAAGTTGCGCTACACGTTTCGGGGTCGCAAAAACGCGTAATAAGCCAATGCTTATTACGATCAATAGCAACAAAATAATCAACACCCACAGGCAACGCTTTCGCATAGTTTCCCCAATTACGCGATTAATCAATAAATAGAGGCGTATTCTATCCTATCTTGCCCCAAATAGCTCAACCAACTTATCCCCAAAGAAATAAAACACCAATCCAAAGGCGACAATGATTAATCCGATAAATTTCGTGATATTTACTTCTCGAATCGGCATACCGATAAGACCAAAATGATCGATAGTAGCTGCAGTAATTAATTGTCCGACGATGATAAAAAATAACATCGCGGTAATGCCTAATTTAGGCGCAAGTAGAACGGTTGTGAACACGACAACTGCGCCGAGTACCCCACCAATTAATTTCCACCAAGGTTGTGATGGAATCGTGGATAGATTGCCCCATAAATCAGTTTTAGCCAAAGCGATAAAAAAGAGAAAAATCGTGCCTACCGCAAAAGAAATAAAGGTAGCAATTACCGCTTCGCCACTCATGGCTTTCGCCAATTGCGTATTAATCGCTGATTGCGTCGCGAGTGCTACGCCTGCCGCTAAAGCGACAATGAGATAAACAAAAAACATCGAAACTCCCAACATAAAATTTAGTTTATTTTAACCTTTTCTAATTTACCGTGAAATGCTTTCTATTCGGCAAAATCGGCCCAAAATCAACCGCACTTTGTACTTAATTCACAAATACCTCAAAAGTTGTAAGTCATCTTACCTGTTTATTTGATCTTGATCACCATTTGACTATTCTTTATTTGACGCTAATCTTCAAATCCATACACTAAGCTCCATTCGGAGCAATCGTTTGCTCAATGCGTATTGAAAGCAAAATAGACTGATTTTATCAACTCAATGGGAGGAATATCCATGACCCACATTATCGTTGCAACACACGGTAAGTTTTCTGAAGAAATCGTCAATTCCGCCGCTATGGTGTATGGCGAAGATGAAAACTGCCATGTCGTGACTTTCTTACCGGGTGAAGGCGGTGAGCATTTAATCGAAAAATACAATGCGATTATTGCCACGCTGCCAGAAAATGAACCGGTGCTCTTTCTGGTCGATTTATTTGGTGGTAGCCCATACAACGCGGCAAGCCGAGTCGCCAGTGAAAGGGATAATACCGATATCGTCACCGGCATTAATCTACCGATGTTGCTAGAAGTGCTTGATGCCAAAGATGGCGCCAGCTTAGATGAATTGGTAGAAACCGCGAAAGAAGTCGGGGTCTCTGCTGTGAAATCCTTCCGTCAACCTAAAGAAAACAAGCCTGCTCCAACGCCAGCCGCTAAACCAGCTGAAGTACCAAAAACCTCTCCAAATCCAACCGCACTTTCTGGCAATATGAACATTTCCTTATTGCGTATTGATAGCCGTTTAATCCATGGTCAAGTAGCGACCTCTTGGGCGAAAGCAGTGAGATGTGAAGCGATTTTTGCAGTAAATGATGATGTAGCGAATGATGCGCTTCGTCGTGATTTATTACTCCAAATCGCGCCTGAACATTTGAAAGCTTATGTGATTCCTGTGGAAAAAGCCATTAAGGTGTATCACAACCCGAAATATGCGGGCAAAAACATTCTTTGGTTGGTAACCAACCCAACAGATATCGTGCGCTTAATCGAAGGTGGTGTAAAAATTGATAAGGTTAACGTGGGCGGTATGACCTATCGCGAAGGCGATAAACTTATTTCTCAAGCTGTTGCCGTCAACCCAACAGATGTGGCGGCATTTAAACAGCTTTTAGATAAAGGCGTGGAATTAAGCTTACAACAAGTGGCGAGCAGCCCGAAATCAATGCTCACGCACAAAGAGCTTGATGCGATTCAATTTTAATTACGAGGACAATTCATTATGACAACAATGGAAATTATTTTAGTCACACTCGTTGCCGCCATTTGCGGTATGGGGAGTGTATTGGACGAACGTCAAACTCATCGTCCTTTAGTTGCTTGTACCTTAATCGGCTTAGTATTAGGTGATTTAGAAACCGGTATTATTGTCGGTGGTACCCTTGAATTAGTGGCATTAGGCTGGATGAACGTCGGTGCGGCAATGGCACCTGATGCGGCATTAGCCAGTGTGATTGCGACTATCCTCGTCATCAAAGGCGGCCAAGATAAAGGAAGCGCATTAGCGATTGCGATTCCGGTAGCGGCAGCAGGTCAAGTATTAACCATCTTCGTGCGTACTTTAACCATCTTCCTTCAACACAAAGCTGATGATTTTGCCGCAAAAGCGAACTTCCGCGGCATTGAATTCTGTCACTTTAGTGGTCTTGCATTACAAGCGTTACGTGTGGCAATCCCAACCTTCTTCGTTGCATTAGTGGCCGGTACGGATACGGTGACTGAAGCATTGAACGCCATTCCAGAAGTAGTCACTCGCGGTTTACAGATCGCAGGTGGTTTTATCGTGGTCGTAGGTTATGCAATGGTCATCAATATGATGCGTGCAGGCGCATTAATGCCATTCTTCTTCCTAGGCTTTGTAATCGCCTCTTTCACCAATTACAACCTTGTAGGTCTCGGTATTTTAGGCACATGCTTAGCGATGATTTATATTCAATTAAACCCACGTTTCCATCAATCTACTGCCCCACAAGCAGTTGCAAAACGTGAATTAGCTGATGATGAACTTGAAGGACTATAAGGAAGAAATTATGACTGAACAAACTAAAAAATCATTAACAAAAGGCGATATTCGTAGCACTTACTGGCGTTCAACTTTCTTGCTAGGTTCCTTCAACTTTGAACGTATGCAAGCAATGGGTTTCTGTGTATCCATGATCCCAGCCATTAAACGTCTTTACAGCAAAAAAGAAGATCAAGCGGCAGCATTAAAACGCCACTTAGAATTCTTTAATACCCAACCTTGGGTGGCCTCATCTATCATCGGTGTAACCGCCGCGATGGAACAAGAACGCGCGAATGGCAACGATATTGATGACTCCGCAATCAGCGGGGTGAAAGTAGGTTTAATGGGACCATTAGCCGGTGTGGGTGACCCAATTTTCTGGGGAACATTACGTCCTGTACTCGCGGCACTTGGTGCGGGCTTAGCCCTTACCGGTAGCCTTTTAGGGCCATTACTTTTCTTCATCGGTATCAACCTTTGCCGCGGTTTAACCCGTTGGTATGGCTTTAAATATGGCTATGAAAAAGGTACCACCATCGTTAACGATATGGGTGGCGGCCGCTTACAAAAATTGACGCAGGGAGCGTCAATCCTTGGTCTCTTTGTCATGGGGTCACTGGTATCGAAATGGACAAGCATTAATATTCCATTAGAACTTTCCCGCTATAAAAACCAAATGGGCGAAGAAGTGGTGACCACCGTACAAAGTGTGTTAAACGATCTTCTCCCAGGCCTTGCAGCGTTAGGTTTAACTTTCTTATGTATGTATTTATTACGTAAAAAAATCAACGCCATGTACATCATCTTCGCCTTATTCGGTGTGGGTATTTTAGGCTATCATTTTGGTGTGTTAGCGTAATATATTATGATATTGCCTTCCCTCTTTCGCTTGAGGGAAGGCAAATTTTTAGCATGACATATAAATCCCATGAACCTGAAAGATCTCATTAAGCCACCACCGGCTGAAGGCTATATTAAAAATTCATCCAATTTAGTGACCGCACTTTTTGTTCTCGCGGGTATTCTTTATTACCCCACTAATGGCTATGGTGCCGTCATCGCCTTAATTGCCGCATTAATTGTATTAATCGGACAAAAAATGCTGATTGCTCAAACCAATAAAGATTTCACAGAAATGCAATTAG
>CAJMPC010000087.1:0-7105 GCA_905215245.1 uncultured bacterium
ATGCGCCGATGGTAGTGTGGGGCTTCCCCATGTGAGAGTAGGACACCGCCAGGTAGTGAATGTGAACCCCGAGCTGAATGGCTTGGGGTTTTTTGTTTATAGAGTTTTCAATATTTTAGCAAAGCGTTGATTCTATGATACAATCACCGCCGTAATTTTAATAAAACAAGAGAAAATATGACCGCACTTAATGTATTAATTTATCCAGATGATCACCTAAAGATTGTTTGTGAGCCAGTTGCTGAAGTCAATGATGACATTCGCAAAATTGTAGATGATATGTTTGATACGATGTACCAAGAAGAAGGCATTGGTCTTGCCGCTCCACAGGTAGATATCTTGCAGCGTATTATTACGATTGATATTGAAGGTGACAAACAAAATCAATTAGTGTTGATTAATCCAGAAATTTTGGCTTCTGAAGGTGAAACAGGCATTGAAGAAGGTTGTTTATCTATTCCTGGATTCCGGGCTTTAGTTCCTCGTAAAGAAAAAGTCACGGTAAAAGCGTTAGACCGTAATGGAAAAGAATTTACGCTTGATGCAGATGGTTTATTAGCGATCTGCATTCAACATGAGATCGATCATTTGAACGGTATTTTATTTGTGGATTATCTTTCACCGTTGAAACGTCAACGTATCAAAGAAAAATTAGTGAAATATAAAAAACAAATTGCAAAACAATAATCAAAAGTGCGGTATAAAATGACCGCACTTTTCCTATCAACGCCATAACGTAGAACATTATGAAACCATTGAATATCATCTTTGCCGGTACGCCGGACTTCGCAGCACAGCATCTTGCTGCACTCTTAAATTCACATCACAATATTATTGCTGTTTATACGCAGCCAGATAAACCGGCTGGTCGAGGTAAAAAATTACAGGCGAGTCCTGTAAAGCAATTAGCTGAACAGCATCAAATTCCTGTTTATCAACCAAAATCCTTACGTAAAGAAGACGCACAAGCAGAGCTTAAAGCGTTAAATGCTGATGTAATGGTTGTTGTTGCTTATGGTTTGATTTTACCTCAAGCAGTGTTGGATATGCCTCGTTTAGGTTGTTTAAATGTGCATGGTTCTCTCTTGCCACGTTGGCGTGGTGCTGCACCTATTCAGCGGTCTATTTGGGCAGGGGATCAACAAACCGGTGTGACGATTATGCAAATGGATGTGGGTTTGGATACTGGCGATATGTTACACAAAGTGTATTGCGATATTGATGCACAAGAAACCTCAACCTCGCTTTACCATAAATTAGCTGAAATTGCGCCAGCTGCATTGATTGATGTTTTGGATCATTTGGAAGAAGGAAAATTCACTGCAGAAAAACAAGATGATAGCCAAAGTAACTATGCAGAGAAACTTTCCAAAGAAGAGGCTAAATTAGATTGGTCGCTATCGGCAGCCCAGCTTGAACGCAATATTCGCGCGTTTAATCCTTGGCCGATTAGTTTCCTACAATTAACTGATGAGCAGGGTAATGAACAAACCTTAAAAGTTTATGCTGCAGCCGTGTTGCCACATGTAGATAAACCAGCTGGGACGATTTTAAGTGTCGATAAAAAAGGTATCCAAATTGCCACGAAAGAAGGCGTTTTAAATTTATTGCAACTTCAGCCCGCAGGCAAGAAACCTATGTCTGTGCAAGACTTCCTCAATGGTCGAGCAGATTGGTTCCAGGTTGGTAAGGTTCTAAACTAATGGTATTTCAACGAAAAAAAACGGGAAAATCGACCGCACTTTCGGTACGCGCTATTGCTGCTCAAGTTATTTTACAGGTTTTAGATCAAGGTAAGTCCTTATCAACGTTGCTTCCTGAAGTGCAATCGCAGGTAAAACCACAGGATTTACCTTTATTACAGGAAATCACCTTTGGTATTTGTCGCGTATTACCTCGTTTAGAAAATATTATAAAAAAACTATTAGATAAGCCATTGAAGGGTAAGACCCGTATTGTACATTGCTTGTTATTAGTAGGATTGTACCAATTACTTTATATGCGTGTGCCCGCTCATGCTGCAGTGGATGAAGTAGTGAATGCCACAAAATCATTAAAATCGGACAGTTTCCGTGGTTTAGTTAACGGTGTATTGCGTCGTTTCTTACGGGAGCAAGAGGATATTCTTGCTGTAGTCGATAAGCATTGGCAAACGCTTCATCCTGAATGGTTTGTGAATAAACTCAAAAAAGCTTATCCGAATTGGCGTGAAATTATTGAGGCGAATAACCAAAAGCCACCAATGTGGTTACGGGTCAATCAACAGCAAAATAACACGAAAACTTACCGCACTTTGTTGGAAAAGCAAGAGATAGCAGCATTTGAATGTGATAATCCACATGCTCTGCGCTTAGCTCAACCACTTTCTGTCTCAAAACTACCAAATTTTGAACAAGGCGCAGTGACAGTTCAGGATCTCAATGCCCAATGGTCTGCTTTATTGCTTGAGCCACAAAATGGTGAATTAATTTTAGATGCTTGCGCGGCGCCAGGTGGGAAAACTACGCATATTTTAGAAATGGCGCCACAAGCGAAAGTGATTGCGCTTGATGTCGAGGCTCATCGCTTAAGACGTGTTGAAGAAAATCTTGTCCGTTTGAATCAACAGGCGACAGTTGTTTGTGGCGATGCGACCGAGCCTGAAAAGTGGCTCTCAGAAATAGGTTTAAGTGGTGCATCCTTTGATCGTATTTTATTAGATGCACCTTGCTCAGCAACGGGCGTGATTCGTCGTCATCCGGATATTAAATGGCTGCGTCAAGAAACGGATATTGCTCAATTGGTTGCCTTGCAAGGACAAATTCTAAAAGCGCTTTGGGCAAAATTGAAACCTAATGGCATTTTGCTTTATGCGACTTGCTCTGTGCTTCCTGATGAGAACAGTCAGCAAATACAGCATTTTTTAGCTGAAACACCCGATGCAGAATTAATGCCATTGCCGTTTGAACAAACGGAAAATACGATTGGAATCCAATTCCTGCCACAAGAGAATGGCGGTGATGGGTTCTATTATGCAAAATTGAGAAAACGGTCAGCTTAAATGAATTTGCCTTTAATTGATGTCGTCATTCCTTGCTATAACACTGAACACACGCTTGTTCGTGCAGTAGAGTCTGTGTTGCAGCAAAATAACCTTGGTCACCTTTGGCTGATTGATGATGCATCGACAGATAATACATTTGCATTAGCCTTACAGCTTGCAGAACAATATCCTAACAGAATCTCTATCGAGCAAATGCCGAAAAATAGTGGTGTTGCAATGGCTAGAAATTGGGGTGCGATGCTCTCGGCTAAAAGTGCGGTCGATTTTGTCGCGTTTTTAGATGCAGATGATGCATATGAACCTGGTGCATTGGAAGTAGCTGCGGCAACCTTTCATTTTCAGCCAGATACTTCAGTCGTAAGATTAGCATTAAAGCCGATAAATTTAGCCCAACGTTATGCAGAACACCCTAATTTTGATCAGGCATGGCAATATATGCGCATGACCTGCGGGGGAAATATCGTTTTCAATAAAGCTTTTTTCTTAGCGTGTGGCGGATTTCCAACACATCAATTATTCCGAGAGCTCGGCGGTGAAGATGGAGCCTTGGGCATTGCAACCACTAAAACGGCAAAAGTGGCGACCTTATTTGAAGATGTGGGTGTGTTGCATTTTTGTCGTGAAGGCATGCATGCGGAGCGTTTACTCGATGGCCTGTTATTTGGTAAACAAGATCCAGCGATTACAGCCGAAAAAATGGCAGAAGCTGAACAAGTCACATCGATCATTTGTCGCCGTATTGAGGCATTAAAGTGCGGTCTAAATTCAGGTGAAATTGGCATCCGACCTTTGGTTGTGGAGAGAACAGAATGAAAATAATCATCTTAGGTGCAGGGCAAGTAGGCACAACACTTGCGGCAAATTTAGTGAGTGAAGATAACGACATCACACTGGTAGATAATGAATCTCAACATCTGCAGAATTTACAAGATAAGCATGATTTACGCGTCGTTAAAGGTTCCCCTTCTTCCCCTAAGGTTTTGCGTGATGCAGGAGCCGCTGATGCAGATTTGATGGTTGCAGTAACGGCATCAGATGAAATCAATATGATTGCTTGCCAGTTGGGATATACCCTTTTCAATACCCCAACACGTATTGCACGTATTCGTAATGCGGAATATTTGCGTGAGAAAGATAAATTATTTAATGATGAAAACGTACCAATTGATCATCTGATTTCACCAGAAAATTTAGTTACGGATGAGATTACACGTTTAATTGCTTATCCAGGCGCGTTGCAAGTGGCACATTTTGCCAATAATCGAATTAGCATTGTGGTTGTAAAAGCCTATTACGGTGGTCCCTTAGTGGGTTATGCGCTATCTGCTTTTAAAGAGCATATGCCACACATTGATTGCCGTATCATTTCGATTTTACGTAATGATAGATTAATTCGTCCGCAAGGTTCGACCATTATTGAGGCGGGCGATGAAATTACCTTTATTTGTGCGACGGAACACATTAAAGCGGTGATGAGTGAGTTGCAACGCCTTGAGAAAACCTACAAACGTATCATGATCGTTGGCAGCGGGAATATTGCCTCAGGTGTGGCAAAACAGCTAGAAGATAAGTATCAAGTAAAACTCATTGAGCGTGATGGAGAAAAAGCGAAAGTTTTAGCAGAAAGACTCTCTAAAACCCTGGTTTTCCATGGTGATGCTTCTGATCAAAATTTACTTTTTGAAGAGCATATTGAGAGCGTTGATGTCTTTTTATCTCTAAGTGCGGATGATGAAGCCAATATTATGTCGGCGTTACTGGCAAAACGCCTAGGGGCTAAAAAAGCCATGGTGCTTATTCAACGCATGGCATATATCAATTTGATTCAAGGTGGAACCATTGATATTGCGGTTTCACCACAACAGGCAACAATCTCCGCTTTATTAGGACATGTGCGTAAAGGGGATATCAAAAATGTGGCCTCTTTGCGTCATGGTACTGCAGAAGCCATTGAACTTGTTGTACATGGCGATGCGACAACATCCAATGTGGTAGGAAGACAAATTGGCGATATTAAGCTTCCAGTTGGAGCGATGATTGCGGCAATTTTACGTAAAAATGAAGTAATCATTGCTCGTCGTCAGGTTGTTATTGAAGAAGGCGATAATGTGATTGTTTATATTAATGACAAGAAATCTGTGTCAGAAATTGAAAAATTATTCCAACCAAGTGCATTTTTTATTTAAATAACAGTTTACTTTTTAATCTGAAAACCTATAATACGCACTCTTTTAATTTTTTAAACCAACACAAAAGGAAATTTTATGAGCTTTCTTAAAGAATTCCGCGAATTCGCAATGCGCGGCAACGTAGTAGATATGGCAGTCGGTGTGATCATCGGTGGTGCTTTTGGTAAAATCGTAAGTTCACTTGTCGGTGACGTAGTAATGCCTGTGTTAGGTATTTTAACTGGTGGCGTGGATTTCAAAGATTTGAAAATCACGTTAGCTCAAGCTGTAGGTGAAACCCCAGCAGTAACCTTAAACTACGGTGTATTTATTCAAAACGTCTTTGATTTCATTATCATTGCATTCGCAATCTTCATGATGATCAAAGGTATCAACAAAGTGAAAAAACCAGTAGAAGAAGTAAAAGGTCCTTCACAAGAAGAATTACTTACTGAAATTCGCGATTTATTAAAAAAACAATAAGAATTTAATTCAAATAAAAAAGGTTGGTATTTTACCAACCTTTTTTTTACCTAAAATTTAAGCATTTAATAATAATGCGACAGCCTCGCAAGCAATGCCTTCACTTCGGCCTGTAAAGCCAAGTTTTTCTGTTGTGGTTGCTTTCACGTTGACTTGCTCAATATCACAATGTAAATCTTCCGCAATCTTCGCTCGCATTGCATCGATATGAGGACGCATTTTAGGAGCTTGTGCAATAATGGTTACATCCACATTACCGACCTTATAGCCTTTTTCTTGTACTTGGCGGAATGCTTCTCGTAATAAAACACGGCTATCTGCATTCTTATATTGCATATCGGTATCAGGGAAGAGTTTACCAATATCACCTAATGCTACTGCACCTAATAAAGCATCTGTTAAGGCATGTAAGGCGACATCACCATCAGAATGGGCAATAAACCCAGTGTGGTAAGGCACTTCAACGCCACCAATAATTAAAGGGCGATCTTCACCAAAGGCATGAACATCAAACCCATGTCCAATTCGTATCATAGTGTTTTCCTTGTTAAATAAAATTCGGCTAAAGCTAAATCTTCTGGACGTGTAACTTTAATATTATCACTTCGTCCTGCAACTAAGTGCGGTTGAAATCCGGCAAGTTCCATCGCAGAGGCTTCATCTGTAATATTGGCACCTTGAGAGAGCCCCTGTTCAAGAGCATTTTTTAATAGATCGCAACGGAAAAATTGAGGTGTTTGTGCAAGCCAAAGTTCAGTGCGATCTTCTGTTTTAATAATATCTTGTTGTTTATTCGCGCGTTTAATCGTATCGACCGCTGGAATAGCTAAAATAGCACCTTGCTCATCATCGATTTGGAGCAATTTATCTAAATCTTGATGTGTTAAACAAGGTCTGGCTGCATCATGCACTAATGCCCAAGCATGGTTATTTTTGATCGCATTTAGTCCATTTAGAACTGACTCGGCTCGTGTTTCTCCCCCTTCAACGAGGGTGATGTTTTGATGAGGGAATAAAGTTATTTCAGAAAGATAGGGATCATTTTTTCCCACCGCAAGGATAACGTGATTGATTGCAGGATGGGATAGAATGACTGAGAGCGTATGTTCCAGAATCGTCTTGTCTAGGATTTTGAGATATTGCTTAGGTTTATTTGCCTGCATTCGGCTTCCAACACCCGCAGCAGGAATGACGGCAATAATTTCGCGGCTCATTATTTATGCTCTTTGACGATGTGATAGAACACTTCGTTTGGTTTGACCATATCATGGCCCATGCGAGCACGTTCTTCAATGGATTCAAAGCCCTTTGTTAATCCTTGAATTTCAGCTGAAATCATTTGATTTCTTTGTGAGAGCTTTTCATTTTCAGCTTTATTCTCTTTGATTTGAGCTGCCACATCTTTGTAGTC
>CAJMPC010000088.1:0-7084 GCA_905215245.1 uncultured bacterium
CAGCCTGTAATTCAGCAATTGAATGATAAGTCCGAGAGTAAAAGCACTCTGATTTTAGTATCGCAAAAAAACTTTCAATCACCGCATTATCGTAGCAATTTCCTCGGCGACTCATACTTTGCACCGCTTTACCCTTCAACATCTTTACCCATTCCGCCGTGCCATACAATACACCTTGGTCGCTGTGAATAATCGGGCATTCTGTCGGTTTAAGAATTGTAGCGTGCAACTTGTTGCACGAAATCGTGAATGCCCGAAAGGGTTAAATAACGTTCCGTGCGTGATTCGGTCGTGCATCAAGATGCACGCTACGAGGGGTAAATAATCCTCCTATATGTTGAATTTTGGTTGTCAGCCTTGTTCATTATATAGCGAGGATTTTTTTCTGTTCATCGCTTCAGCTATTTGTCTCCATACGCATAGCGTATGGTTTTTATAGCCTGACTTTGCCTGGCTATAATCAAAGGCCGTCTGAAAATTCAGACGGCTTTTTTATAACAAAGTGCGGTCAAATTTTTAGGTGTTTTGCAAATCTCCATCAAAACTTGACCGCTTGTTTTTAAAACTTCACTGTTTCACCATCTTCTGGAATTGCTACATTTTCAAGCTTGTTTGCTTGGACAAATTGGCGTAAATCCTTACGGTAAACAGACATATGATTTACTGCATCCATGTGCACCGTGATAAGTTTTGTATTCGGTAGCATTTGGCGAGCATGAGCAACATCTTGTAACCCCATAATAATGCCGTCATTCGGAAAAGCTAAGGTACGCGCATCACCTGTGTTCATAATCATTACATCTGGTTTATAACGATTAATGGCTTTGTTTACTTCGGCAGTCCAAATTGTGTCACCAACCAAGTAAACCGTTGGATGACCTTTCGCTTGGAATGTTACGCCCATCGCCTCATCTAAAATCTCAGCTAATTGTGGTACAGCGTACATTTCCGTTGTGCCGTGAGAACCGCCGGTTTTATTTAAAATAATACCTTCGAACTCCACCGGTTTTTCTAGCGATAAACTGGTTATGTTTGTAAAACCTTGCGCTTTGAGTAAGTCGCCATCCCGTTCATGTTGCACAAAAATTTTGATGGATTTAGGTAAAATTTTTTGTGCAACCTCATCCCAATGATCTTCATGTGTATGAGTCAAAATAATGGCATCAACATCTTTGAAAGTATCTTCTGCTTTCATCGGTAATTCCACAAGTGGATTACGCAAATGGCTATTTAATGTTCCTTCAAAGCCTGCATAACGTCCTTTTTCAGCAAGCATCGGATCAATTAAAAAAGTTTTCCCTGCGTAGTTCAGACGACCAGTAGCATTGCGGATATGTTGGTAGCTATCAGTGTTTTTAGAGGCAAGATCTACAGCGAAAGTATTTTCGCTAATAGCCAATGCTGTAGTGCTAATTAAGGTTTTTAAGTTCATTGTTTTTCCCTTTCTATATACGTTATTGAATGAATAAACATATTATAGTGAGAACAAAACTGCGCAAAAATAGACAAAAAATCAATAAACGTAATAATCAGGTCATTTTTTTTGTGCTATGCTCATATCAAAGTAGGAGAAATAAAATGAATAAACCCACAGTTGCTTTGATTGTGTATGAACAAATGATGCCCATTCATTTTGCGATGGCATATTCCGTTTTTTCTATGTCGGATTTAAACGGCAAGCCGTTATTTGACTGTAAAATCGTTAGCGATTCGGACAACCTGACAAACTCGCTATTTCACATACATTTAGATGGAGGTTTAGAGTGGTTGAAGAATGCCGATATTGTTGTGATGACTGGATGGCATGATACTCAAGTGATGCCGAGTGAGGCTTTATTAACAGCATTACGGCAAGCGTATCAACGTGGTGCGACAGTAGTGGGTTTATGTTATGGCGCCTATGTGTTAGCGTGCAGTGGTCTACTTAACGGCAAAAAAGCAACCACACATTGGCTAGGAGATAGTGATTTTACTTGTCGCTTTCCACAGGTGAAATGGGATTTAAATCCTATTTATTTAGAACAAGATCGACTGATTACCTCAGCAGGAACAGCCGCTTCCATGGATTGTTGCCTTTCTATTGTCCGTAAATTATATGGTGTGAAAATTGCCAATCATATTGCCCGAATACTGGTTATCCCCCCTCATCGTGAAGGCGGACAAGCACAATTTATCGAACGCCCTATTTCTCGTTCCACACCTAATCATAATATCAATGCGTTGCTTGCTTATTTAAATGAAAATCTGACCGCACTTCATTCGACTGATAGCCTTGCCGAACGTTTGTCAATGAGCCGTAGCACTTTCACCCGACATTTTCGTAAAGCAACCGGAATGTCATTAAATCAATGGTTAATTGAAGCAAGGCTACAACGAGCAAGAGAGCTTTTGGAAAGCACAGATTTATCTATTACTGACATTGCCGAACAAAGTGGATTTCATAGCGATACCGCCTTACGTCAGCACTTCTTGAAAAAACATAAGATTTCACCGAATCGCTGGCGTAAGCAGTTTCAAATTGAGGATGTTTAGATCTTTTTATTTTAAAGTGCGGTCAGATTTAGCTACACGTTTAGCTGAATCCTTTGAAACGGCTTTGGAGCTTTCTGGTGGTACAGCAGTAGTGGCGGATATGGATAATCCTAAAGCTGAAGAATTGGTTTTCTCGGCAAATTTTGCTTGTCCGCATTGTGGCTATTCCGTACCCGAATTAGAGCCTCGCTTGTTCTCATTTAATAACCCGGCAGGGGCGTGTCCGACTTGTGATGGCTTAGGTGTTCAGCAGTTCTTCGATGAAAGCCGTGTGGTGCAAAATGAAAGCATTTCCCTCGCAGGTGGTGCGGTGAAAGGTTGGGATCGTCGCAATTTCTATTATTACCAAATGCTTACTTCGTTGGCGAAACATTATAAATTTGATATTGAAACGCCATACGAAGATTTGCCACAAAAAATTAAAGATATTGTGATGCACGGCTCGGGCAAGGAAGAAATTGAATTCCAATACATGAACGACCGTGGCGATGTGGTGATCCGTAAACATCCTTTTGAAGGGATTTTAAATAATATGGCGCGCCGTTATAAAGAAACGGAATCCATGTCTGTGCGCGAAGAATTGGCGAAAAATATCAGTAACCGACCTTGTGCAGATTGTGGAGGTTCGCGTCTTCGTCCAGAAGCTCGCAACGTGTATATCGGTAACGTTAACTTGCCTCAAATTTCAGAGAAAAGCATTGGTGAAAGCCTTGAGTTTTTCCAAGGACTTACTTTAACCGGTCAAAAAGCACAAATTGCGGAAAAAATCCTGAAAGAAATCAAAGAGCGGTTAGAATTTTTAGTGAATGTTGGGTTGAATTATCTTTCCCTCTCTCGCTCAGCTGAGACCCTTTCGGGCGGTGAAGCGCAACGTATTCGTCTTGCGAGTCAGATTGGTGCAGGCTTAGTGGGCGTCATGTATGTGTTGGACGAACCTTCAATCGGTTTGCATCAACGCGATAATGAACGCTTGCTAAATACGCTGATTCACTTGCGTAATCTGGGTAACACCGTGATTGTGGTGGAACATGATGAAGATGCCATTCGAGAAGCCGATCATATTATTGATATTGGCCCTGGAGCAGGTGTACACGGTGGCCAAGTGATTGCACAAGGTACAGCCAAAGAGATTATGGCGAACCCAAATTCGATTACGGGTAAGTTCTTATCGGGTGAAGAAAAAATTGAAATTCCGAAAAAACGAACCGCACTTGATAAAAGCAAACTTCTAAAATTAAAAGGTGCGACAGGGAATAATCTGAAAGGCGTGAATTTAGAAATTCCAGTGGGATTATTTACTTGTATCACAGGGGTGTCAGGTTCAGGCAAATCAACGCTAATTAATGATACGTTATTCCCATTGGCACAAAATGCTTTAAATCGTGCGGAAAAAACGGATTTTGCGCCTTATAAATCCATTGAAGGCTTGGAATATTTCGACAAAGTGATCGATATTAACCAAAGTCCGATCGGTCGTACACCGCGTTCTAACCCAGCAACTTACACGGGGTTATTTACCCCAATTCGTGAATTATTTGCGGGCGTACCAGAAGCGCGTGCGCGTGGTTATAATCCAGGACGATTTAGTTTTAACGTACGCGGTGGTCGTTGTGAAGCATGCCAAGGTGATGGCGTGCTAAAAGTGGAAATGCATTTCTTACCGGATGTGTATGTGCCTTGTGATCAATGTAAAGGTAAACGCTATAACCGTGAAACCTTGGAGATCCGCTATAAAGGCAAAACTATTCACCAAGTATTAGATATGACAGTAGAAGAAGCACGCGAGTTTTTTGACGCGATCCCAATGATTGCGCGTAAATTGCAAACCCTAATGGATGTCGGCTTGTCTTATATTCGTTTAGGTCAGTCTTCTACCACGCTTTCAGGTGGTGAGGCACAACGTGTTAAGTTAGCGACAGAGCTTTCAAAACGCGATACCGGTAAAACCCTTTATATTTTGGATGAACCGACAACCGGCTTGCATTTTGCCGATATTAAACAACTCCTCGACGTGTTACATCGCTTGCGCGATCAAGGTAATACTATCGTGGTGATTGAACACAACTTAGATGTGATTAAAACTGCAGACTGGATTGTGGATCTTGGTCCAGAAGGGGGCAGTGGCGGTGGTCAAATCATCGCGACAGGCACCCCAGAAGAAGTCGCCAAAGTCAAAGGTTCGCACACCGCGAGATTCCTTAAAGACATCTTGGCAAAAGGTTAGAAAAACCAACCGCACTTTTGAACATCATCAAAGTGCGGTTATTTTTTCGGGTGTTTTTAATGTTTGCTACTGAAAGGTGGTTTAGCAAACCAAATGAGAACAACCAAGGAAATAAATGTTATCGCAGAGACTAGGAAGATTTCATTGGCACCAATAATAAAACCTTGAGCGGTGATTTGTCTGGCAAGATATGATGCCGTTTGTTCTTCGCTTAAACCAAAGCTCCCCATAGTTTGGAAGAATTGTTGGGAAATCGGATTATATGGATTAATGACTTCCGTGAGTTGCGTGTGATGCACGGCTTCACGGTTATACCATATAAATGTCGTGAGAGATGTACCTATTGAGCCGGCAAGGGTTCGGAGAAAATTAAATAAGCTCGACGCCGAAGCCATTTTTTCAGGTGGTAAACCTGAAAGCGTAATGGTTGTCAGCGGCATAAAGAAGCAAGCAACCGCTAACCCTTGCACAAATTGAGGTAATGCCACATCCATAAAGGTCATTTCAGGTTCAAAGGTCACAGCTCGCCAATAAAAGGTCAGCGCATAAACCATAAAACTGACGGTGATTAAAATCCGCATATCAATTTTATTGCCGAATTTCCCAATAATCGGTGCAAGTAGAATCGGCAATAACCCAACGGGGGCAGCCGCAAGCCCCGCCCATGTTGCTGTATAGTTATAAACCTGTTGGAGCAGAAGCGGGATGAGCACGACCGTCCCTGAATACACCAAGAAAGCAAGGCTAGTCGAAACACAACCCACGGTGAAATTTCGGGATTTGAATAAGGAGACATCCACAACTGGATTATCGTCTGTGAGTTCCCAAATGATGAGGGCGATTAACCCTATCGCTGCGATAATGGTGAGTACGATAATTTCAGTGGAATTAAACCAGTCTAGCTCGCGACCTTGATCCAGCATCAATTGCAATGCACCCACACCGAGCGCTAATAAAATCAGCCCAACCGTATTAACAGGTTGATGAGAAATTCTGCTTTCTCGGCCTTCTAAAATTTTCCAACTGATTAAGACAACGGCAAGCCCAATCGGAACGTTGATAAAGAAAATCCAACCCCAGTGAATATTATCGCTGATCCAACCGCCTAAAATCGGGCCACAAATCGGGGCGACGACGATCGTCATTGACCAAAAGGCCAATGCCATTCCGCGTTTTTCAGGTGGGTAGTTATTCAATAATAAGCTTTGAGAAAGGGGGATGATTGGGCCGGCTACCGCACCTTGAAGAACGCGAAAAACGATCAACATTTCCAAGCTATTTGCAATACCACAAAGCCAAGAGGCTAGCACGAATAATAGCGTTGCAATTAAAAATAACCGCACTTCACCAAAACGTTTTGCCAGCCAGCCTGTAATCGGAATTGAAATGGCATTTGCCACACCGAACGAGGTGATGACCCATGTGCCTTGGCTAGACGAGGCACCTAAATCACCGGCTATGGTTGGAATAGCAACATTGGCGATCGTAGAATCCAGCACAAGCATAAAGGTGGCAAGGGAGAGTGCCAACGTTAGGATTGCCAACGCACCGCCCTGTAATGGCTTAAAATAAGATTGCGGCATAACGGAACCTAATAGCTATTATCGCGAATAATAGATTCGATCAAATTATTGACCGCACTTTCATCATATTGCAGTACATTCGTGGAATAAAGCGTTGTAGATGGCGCTTGGTTACGTAAAGTTTCGCCTTGGCTATCGGTCACATTCACTTTCACAGTCGCTGAAAGGCCGATACGTAATGGATTTTCAGCCAGTTGTTGCGGATCCAATTGAATACGCACAGGCACACGTTGCACCACTTTGATCCAGTTACCGGTCGCATTTTGCGCTGGAAGCAGTGAGAACGCGCTACCTGTGCCCATATCCAGACCAACCACTTTACCGGTGTATTTCACATCATCGCCGTAAATATCCGTGGTGATAGTGACCGGCTGACCGATACGCATATTGGCAATCTGCGTCTCTTTAAAGTTGGCATCCACCCACATATTGGTGGCTGGAACGACCGCCATCAGCGGCGTCGTTGGGCTAATTTGCGCCCCAGGCTGTACCGCGCGGCGGGAGACATAACCGGTCATCGGACTGATAATACGAGTACGCTCCAGCGCCAGCCAGGCGTTACGTACTTCGGTGGCAGCCTGTTGCACGGCTGGCTGATCTTCCAGTTTAGTCCCCAGAATCATCGCCTGATTGGCATTGTATTGTTGAATCGCGACGTCCAGTTGCGCCTGGGCACTGGTGACGGCGTCGCGGGCGTGTTGCAGCTCTTCGCGACCAATCAGGTTGGCATTGCCCAGCGGCACAC
>CAJMPC010000089.1:0-6924 GCA_905215245.1 uncultured bacterium
ATCTAAAAATACAGTGAAATTTTGAATAAATTTTATATTATAGGATAAGAATCCAGTTTTTCTTTAAGAAAACTGGATTTTTTCTTTTGTCTCTCTACAATCAGAATATTGATTTTTTAGTGAGGTTTTTATGCTGACAGAATTTGGGAACTGGATTGAACAAGGATTAACATGGGTTATCGAACATTTTGATGAGCCATTATGGAATATCACCATTGTTATTTTATTAGGTGTAGGTCTATTTTTTACCATTACTACAGGGGTAGTGCAGTTACGTCTTTTCCCTACAAGTATACGTGAAATGTGGTTTGGACGTGCAGCAGAGGGAAATTCTTTAACGCCATTCCAAGCGTTTGCAACCGGGCTCGCCAGTCGAGTTGGCGTAGGTAATATCAGTGGTGTGGCAACAGCCATTGCACTTGGTGGCGAAGGGGCAGTATTCTGGATGTGGGTAACGGCATTTATTGGGATGTCGAGTGCTTTTGCGGAATCGACTTTAGCACAGGTATTCAAAATTCAAGATAAAGATGGCTCTTTCCGTGGTGGCCCCGCTTACTATATTACACAAGGTTTAAAATCACGTTGCTTAGCGGTAGCGTTTGCGGTATCACTTATTTTTACCTTTGGTTTTGCATTTAATTCAGTACAAGCAAACTCAATTGTGGAAGCAACCAAAAATGCTTGGAATTGGCAAGGTGAATATGTTGGTCTTGTTTTAGTGGTATTAACTGCTGCAATTATTTTCGGTGGCGTAAAACGTATTGCGACCATTTCTAGTAGCGTAGTACCGATGATGGCACTCTTTTATTTAATTATGGCGGTAATTATCTTAGGCATGCATATTGATATGATCCCGACGGTGATAGCTAATATTTACAAAAGTGCTTTTACTTTCCAATCAGCCGCTGGTGGTATGTTTGGTGCTTTAGTCTCCAAAGCCATGATGATGGGGATTAAACGTGGATTATTCTCTAATGAAGCGGGGATGGGCTCTGCACCAAATGCCGCCGCCGCCGCTCATGTAAAACACCCGGTTAGCCAAGGTTTAGTGCAAATGCTTGGTGTATTTGTAGATACTATGATCGTCTGTACTTGTACTGCGGTGATTATTCTGCTTTCTGATAATTATGGTAGCGAAACATTAAAAAGTATTTCCTTAACGCAAAACGCATTGCGTTATCATGTCGGTGAATTTGGCGTACACTTCTTGGCTTTTATCTTATTGCTTTTTGCTTATTCCTCTATCATTGGTAACTATGCTTATGCGGAAAGTAACATTCGTTTTATTAAAAATAAACCTTGGTTTGTATGGGCATTCCGTTTGGCTGTCTTATTTTTTGTTTATTTTGGCTCAGTAAAATCGGGCAATGTGGTATGGAATTTTGCAGATACCGTGATGGCAGTGATGGCTATTATCAACTTAGTCGCGATTGTTTTACTTTCCCCAATTGTGTGGAAGTTAATGAAAGACTATCAGCGTCAATTAAAAGAAGGAAAAGAGCCTGAATTTAAAATTGACCTCTATCCTGAAATTAAAAAACGAGTATTAGATCATCGAATTTGGAAATAAATTTTGATGGGCACAATAAAGGCGGGATATCCCGCCTTTATTGTTTTAAATTGACGCACTTTATCGTTCATTTCGATAAGTCAGGAAATAATAAGAAAGGGCTGAAATCACCACGCAAGCCGTCATTGTATAAAGCATTGGCGCAGCGGTTTCCATTTTAAAGCTCGCCACAAGGGAACCCATCACAGCACCAACACCAAAACGGACACTTCCCATTAATGAGTTGGCGGTACCCGCCATAGTTGGGAATTTTTCTAGAATAGAGGCGGTAGCATTGGATGAGATTAATGGGTTTTGTCCTACAAAAAAGGCCACACCAATAGCCATTGACCAAAAGCCAAAATCAAAAAGTGCGGTTAAAAATAGCCAGATTCCTGAAATAAATTGTACGGCAATACCAATTCGTAACATGGTTTCAGCACCTAGCTTCAATACAAACTTTCCATTTAGATAAGAAGCAGCGGTCATAATCGCGATATTGATCATAAAGAAATAGCCGAATTGATCGACTGGAATGCCATAAATACCGATATAAACAATCGACCCAGCGGTGACGAAAGCAAATAAGCCACCAAAACCAAAAGAAGCTGCCGCCATATAACCTAATACTTCCTTTTGTTTTGAAAGCATCATGAAGTTACGGGCAATGATATTTAGGCGCAGGGGAATACGATTTTCTTGTTTATGGGTTTCAGGAATAATGAAAAAGACGAGTAATGCGGCAAGAAATCCCATCGTACCAATCACATAAAAAATCATGTGCCAGTGGAAAAATTTCACAATATATCCGCCAATCACAGGTGCAACAAGCGGCGCGATCATAAAGACAAGCGTGATGGTGGACATGACTCGAGAGAGCTGATCTTTGCTAAATAAATCTCGTAATAAAGCTCCTGAAAGCACAACAGGGGCTGCTCCAAAGAAACCTTGAATGAAACGCAGAACAGTGAAACTGCTAATAGAATGAATGCTTGTTAAAATAATGGCAGTGATAGCACCAATAATGACCCCTAATAGAATAATAGGTTTACGACCAAAGCTATCACCAAAGGGCCCCCAAAATAATTGTCCAGCCGCCATACCATAAGCAAAGAATGTCAGTGTGTGCTGCACTTCCTCGGAGTTGATATTTAAGTCTTCAGCGATATTTAAAAAGGACGGAATATACATATCCACGCCCAAAGGCGGTAGCATCGAGAGGATGCCTAGCGTGGCGATAAAAATAAAGGTAGGTTTAATATTTTGGCTCATATTATTTCACTAAATTGTCGATTTCTTCCTGAGTGAGTGGACGAAATTCGCCTTCTTCTAAGCTTTCATCTAATTCAACGTTACCTATTCTCCAACGGTGTAGCGCAACGACTTTATTACCAAGTGCAGCAAACATTCGTTTCACCTGATGATAGCGCCCTTCAGAGATAGTCAGATTCACGTTGTAATCATCTAATACTTCTAATTTTGCTGGTTTAGTCGGTTCTTTTTCGCCACGTAACAGAATGCCTTCTTCACAAGCTGAAGCATAATGGTTTTCAACTGGATCAGCTAAAGTGACTAAATAGGTTTTTTCGCATTGATGTTTTGGTGACGTAATACGATGTGACCATTGACCATCATCTGTTAATAGCACGAGTCCTGTGGTATCCACATCTAATCGGCCAGCGCTGTGTAACTTGCCAGAAAGAGGCGGTTCAAAGAATTGATAAATGGTTGGGTAGTCACCATCATCGTGAGAGCAAACGTAGCCCTGAGGCTTATGCAACATAAAATATTGACCTTCTTCCACCCAAGGCAATAATTCATCTTCAAAATAAATTTCATCTTCTTGGCTTACTTTGGTCGCCCCATTTTTCACAATTTCACCGTTAATTTTGACCGCACTTTGGCGAATGGCCCTGGTGGCTTGTGAACGGGTTAAACCAGTATTCTCGGCAATAAATTTATCTAATCGCATCGTAAACTCTTATTTTTGATTGAACCAGCTGACGTAATCAAACTGATCGTAATATTTTTCGCCATTCCAACCGGAAAAGGTAAATAAATCCCCCACTTCGTTTTCATTTTCAAAGCCTTTAATGTAGAAAGCGGATTTAAACTCGGGATAAGGCTTATGGGTAAAGACCACTTTGTTTGGATAAGGCAAGTTATCGAAGGCTTGCAGGTCTTCATATTTAGCACCTTTTCCACCATCTTTATCTGTCATCATAATAAACAAGTTATCTAGGTCTAAACGCTGTGAGCGAGCTTCCCACTTTTCCCGAGCCTCTTGTTCGGAGTGATAGTGCATAAAGTGTACTTTAAGATCACCTAATAGACCAACGGGATACGGTTTTTCTGTTTGTATAAATTGAAGCGGTTGTGCTTGATAGAATGTAATGTTCTGCAGATAGCGAACAAAATCGCTTGGGTCTAAATAAAGGTTAACAAATGGAGAATTAAAAGGCTGATTAAGGTCGTGCAAAATAAATGCACCAACACAGTTTGCCGAAATCACTGACATACCTTGGTTGGTTAACCGTTGTTGAAAGGTTTTGTTAATCGCTTTCCGTTGTAATTTATTGATGGCACTTCTAAATTTAGAAAACAAACTCATTATTTACATCCTGCATGTTTTTTGCGACATAGTAACGTTTTTGGTTCGAAATGTGAAGAAAAGACAAAAAGTGCGGTCGATTTCACTCATATTTTTGTAATAAATTTGTAAAATTTTTGCGGTATGTCACAAAATTCTCTTAAAAAGAGAGTATAATGGCGCAAATTTTATTTAACCTAAGTGAAAATGGAGTATATTTATATGAGCGAACAATTGCGCCAAGCTGCATTAGATTTTCATGAATTCCCAATTCCAGGAAAAATTGCGGTCACCCCAACCAAATCATTAGAAACTCAACATGATTTAGCCCTTGCGTATACCCCAGGTGTTGCAGAGCCTTGTTTAGAAATTGAAAAAGATCCTTCAGCAGCAAGTCGTTATACTGCGCGTGCTAATTTAGTGGCCGTTATTTCAAATGGTACAGCCGTGTTAGGTCTAGGAAATATTGGTGCGCTTGCATCAAAACCTGTTATGGAAGGGAAAGGGGTATTGTTCAAAAAATTTGCCGGTATCAATGTATTCGACATTGAAATCAATGAACATGATCCAGATAAATTAATCGATATTATTGCTTCGTTAGAACCAACGTTTGGTGGTATTAACCTTGAAGATATCAAAGCACCGGAATGTTTCCACATTGAAAAAGCATTGCGTGAACGTATGGGAATTCCGGTATTCCATGATGACCAACACGGTACAGCTATCATCGTCGGCGCAGCAGCATTAAATGGTTTAGAAATTATTGGTAAAAATATTGCAGATGTTCGCTTAGTAGTAAATGGCGCAGGTGCTTCAGCTATTGCTTGTACTAACTTGCTTCGTGCATTAGGTTTCAAAAAAGAAAATATCACCATGTGTGACTCTAAAGGCGTGATTTACAAAGGCCGTGGCGATAACATGGATGAAACCAAACAATTCTACGCGATTGAAGATAATGGTTGGCGCACATTAGCGGATGCCGTTAAGGGAGCTGATGTGTTCTTAGGTTGCTCTAAAGCAGGTGCATTAAAACCTGAAATGGTGAAAACCATGGCAGAAAATCCATTAATCTTGGCATTGGCAAACCCAACACCTGAAATTATGCCAGATGAAGCCAAAGCAGTTCGTCCAGATGCGATTGTTTGTACTGGTCGCTCAGACTTTCCAAATCAAGTAAATAACGTACTTTGTTTCCCATTCTTATTCCGTGGTGCATTAGACGTAGGTGCAACAGCGATTAATGAAGAAATGAAATTAGCGGCTTCTCATGCGATTGCAGGTTTGGCGAAAGAACCGGTGCCGTTAGAAATTATTGCAAGTTATGGTGCGCTATCCTTCGGACCAGATTATGTCATTCCAACTCCGTTTGATCCTCGTTTATTGTTTACTGTCTCTTCTGCGGTAGCGAAAAAAGCGATGGAAACCGGTGTTGCAACGCGTCCAATCACAGATTGGGCTGCTTATGAAAAACAATTAAAAGCGTTAGTTGCAGCGTAATTTTACTTTCTCAAAGTGCGGTCAAAAATGATGATGTTTTTAACCGCACTTTGTGTTTTTTTATCTGTCTATGAAAGGAATGGCACATTAGCGTGCTTTAAATTAATTAAAGGGTAGCGATTCCCTTAGGACTTATGAGTGTCAAAATGAAACAAACACGTTCTCCTTTATATCCGATTTTTCTCTTCGTCATCATTAATCTGATCATTTTCTCCTTATCTCGTCTTGGGCTTGCGATTTGGCAAGCAGACCGTGTCTCTGCGGTAGCGGGCTGGGGGCAATTATTCTTACAAGGCTTGCGTATGGATATCGTGTCTTTGTGTTATCTATTTGGTGTGCCAGCATTATTTACAGTGCTATTTCATCATAGCCGAATTTGGAAAATGATTTTACGCATTTGGCTTACCTTCGGTAGTGTGTTTATTCTATTCATGGAATTGGCTACGCCCGCATTTATCGAAACCTATGATTTCCGTCCAAACCGTCTGTTTATCGAATATTTAATTTATCCGAAAGAAGTCTTTTCAATGTTGATGGAAGGGCATTTAACTGCGGTCATTTTTAGCCTTATTTTCACTGTTACGGCTTTCTTCTGTTATTGGAAACTATCTGGTTATGCGGTCAAAAATTTACGCCCAATGAGCTGGAAATTACGCCCTGTAATAGCATTGCTCGTGATTGCAGTTGCTTTTTTAGGTGCACGTTCTAGTTTCCAACACCGTGGTGTCAACCCTGCAATGGTGGCTTTTTCTTCCGATGGTTTAGTGAATTCTCTTGTGTTGAATTCAGGCTATTCAGTTCTTTATGCGGCACAGCAATTTAAAGATGAAGGTGCATCTTCTGAAGCCTATGGCAAAATGGATACTGATGAAATGTTGCGTATTGTCAAAGCCAGCCGTGGGCGCCCTGAAAGTGATTATATTTCAGAGAAGATTCCAACATTAACGAAAAACCAAGCCACTTACCAAGGTAAACCGAAAAATATCGTCATTATTTTGGAAGAAAGTTTTGGGGCGCAATTTATCGGTACATTAGGCGGAAAACCACTTTCACCTGAATTTGATAAATTAGCTAAAGAAGGTTGGTTATTTGAAAATCTCTATGCTACGGGGACGCGTTCTGTACGCGGTATTGAAGCCACAACTGCAGGTTTCACACCCACTCCAGCACGTGCAGTGGTGAAATTAAATAACAGTCAAAGTGGTTTCTTTACCATTGCAGATTTACTTGCTAAACAAGGTTATAACACTTCTTTCATTTATGGTGGTGAAAAGCACTTTGATAACAT
>CAJMPC010000090.1:0-6878 GCA_905215245.1 uncultured bacterium
CTTCTTTAGCAGCTATTAGCGCGTTACAAATTTGTTTTGGAGATTTGGGATAATGATGGATTTACAAGGGCAATTTTTAATTGCGATGCCACAGTTGGAGGATTATTTCCAAAATACCGTGGTGTATATGTGTGAGCATAATGAGCAAGGTTCGATGGGTTTAGTGATTAATCAACCCACCGATTTAAGCATTGCTGAGTTGTATTCAAAAATGAATTTTATGATGAAAAATGACCGCACTTTTAGCAATGAACTTGTACTTGCGGGTGGTCCAGTGCATTCTGAGCGTGGTTTTATTCTGCATAAGAAAACCGCGAAAGAATTTGAGCATAGTTATAAAATTACCGATGAGATGTTTCTGACCACTTCGGCAGATATTGTGGAAACCTTTGGTTCAGAGGATGCGCCCGAAAAATATCTTGTGACACTCGGTTGTGCCAGTTGGACAGCGGGACAGCTAGAACAAGAGATTGCGGATAATGCGTGGTTAGTGGCACCTGCGTCAGATACTATTTTATTTGAAACCATTTATGAAGATCGTTATCTTGCCGCAAATCAATTACTAGGAATTAATCCTCATAATTTTGTCTTTTCACAAGTGGGGCACAGTTAATGGGCATCACGGCAATCGCCTTTGATTTTGGCACAAAAAGTATTGGTTGTGCCGTCGGGCAAAGTATCACAGGTACGGCGCAAGCCTTGCCTGCATTTAAAGCGCAAGATGGGATTCCTAATTGGGATGCTATTGAGAAATGCTTAAAAGACTGGAAACCCGATGTGATTGTGGTGGGATTGCCTTTAAATATGGATGGCACTGAGCAAGATTTAACACTTCGTGCGAAAAAATTTGCCAATCGCTTAAATGGTCGTTTCGGTATCAAAGTCGAACTGCAAGATGAGCGCTTAACGACGGTTTCTGCTCGAGATGAAATTTTTCAGCGTGGTGGTTATCGTGCTCTTAATAAAGGTAAAGTAGATGGGATTTCTGCTTGCTTGATTTTAGAAAGTTGGTTCGAAAACTATTCAGAATAAGCCAAAAACAAACCGCACTTTAAGGTGCGGTTTGTTGTACTTATGAGTTTATTTTTTAATCCAAATCAGACTCGCCATTCTTCCTGTTTTGCCATCTCGACGATAGGAAAAGAAGCTCTCTTTTTCATTGAATGTGCAATGCTCCCCACCGTAAATTTGGGTAATTCCTAATTTGTTGAGGCGTTGTGTGGCAATTTGATAAAGATTGCCGAGGTATTTTCCAGATTCATTCGGATCGGGTCGAAAAGCCGTTTCTGCAATTGGGTCAAAAGCCATAAATTGCTCAATCACTTCTTTGCCAACTTGGAATGCATTGGGGCCGATAGCAGGCCCAAACCACGCAATAATCTCTTCGGGGGCAGATTGGAAACATTTTACTGTTTCTTCTAATACACCATCACAGAGTCCGCGCCAGCCTGCATGGGCTGCTGCCACTTCAGTCCCTTGCTTATTGGTGAATAAAACTGGCAAGCAATCAGCTGTCATCACCAAACATACTTGGTTCGGTTGATTGGTGTAAACCGCATCAGCCTCTAAATTATTGCCCTCATAAGGCACCGTAATCACACGAGTGCTGTGCGTTTGAGTTAAAAACAACGGGAAATGTGGCAGATTAAATTTTTCGACCAATAAAGTGCGGTTAGTTTTGACCGCACTTTTATCATCTTCGACATGATCGCCTAAATTGAAACTCTCGAAAGGCGGCAGGCTTACACCACCTTCTCTCGTAGTTGTAAACGCTTGGATATGTGGTGGAACATTCCAGTTTGGAACAATGGCTTTCATCTTAATAATCCAATTCGTCTTTATGTTCGAGGTAATCCGCTTTTAAGGCATGCAGTAATTCGACAAAGTCATCTGGCAATGGGGCATACCATTCCATCATTTCTCCCGTAATCGGGTGAGCTAAACGCAACATAACCGCATGTAAGGCTTGGCGTTTAAAATTGCGTAGCGCCTCAGTGAAGGCTTCGCTTGCATTTTTAGGTGGGCGAGGACGACCGCCATAGGTTTGATCACCTAATAATGGATGTGCAATATGTGCCATGTGCACTCGAATTTGGTGAGTACGGCCCGTTTCTAAACGTAAGCGTAAACGTGTGTAATTACGAAAATTCTCCATAATGCGATAGTGCGTCACCGCTGGTTTCCCCATTGGGTGAACTGCCATCAATGTGCGTTTTGTGGCGTGACGAGCCATTGGCTGATCTACGGTGCCACCTTTGGTCATAATGCCACTCGCAACGGCTTCGTATTCACGAGTGATCTTACGTTTTTGTAAATCACGCACAAGTTTTGTTTGTGCAGGAATCGTTTTAGCGACAACCATGAGACCCGTTGTGTCTTTATCTAAACGATGCACAATCCCTGCGCGCGGTACTTCGGCAATAGGTGGATAGTGATAGAGTAGCGCATTAAGCACGGTACCATCCGGATTGCCCGCACCTGGGTGAACGACGAGATCTTTAGGTTTGTTAATCACGATAATATCGTCATCTTCATAAACGATATTGAGCGGAATATTTTGTGGCTCAAAACGGTTTTCATCTTCCACTTCTACCGAAATTTCAATTTGCTCTCCGCCATAAACTTTTGCACGGGGAATATCGGCAATTTCACCGTTCATTTTTACCTGTTTGGCTTCAATCCAGGTTTTTAAACGCGAACGGGAATATTCTGGGAACAACTCTGCGAGGGTTTGGTCTAAACGCTGTCCCATTTGTTCGGGCTGAATTTCAGCCGTTAAGGTAATTTGTGGCATAAAAAATCCATCTAAAAATTTAAAAAGTTGGCTTATTGTGTAATGTTCTATACAATATTCGTTAATTGTAACTTATTTATTGATTTTCGTAAAAATTAAGGAAAAAAGAATGCGTAAAATAAAATCTCTCGCGCTTATTGCATTGACCTCATTCGCTATTGCAGCTTGTAGCAGTGGTAATAAAGAAGTAGAGCAAGCTTCTGTTGATGATCTTTATGCAAAAGGCGCGGCTGCACTACAAGAAGGAAGCTATTCTGACTCAATTCGTTATTTAAAAGCAGCGACAGAGCGTTTCCCTGGCAGTACTTACCAAGAGCAAGCAATGCTTGATTTAATTTATGCAAACTATAAAACACAAGATTACACAGCAACGTTGGTTACCGTAGATAACTACTTACACCAATTCCCACAAAGTCCAAATCGTGACTATGCAGTGTATATGGCGGGTTTAACAAACTTAGCAACTGCCGATAACATGATCCAAGATTTCTTTGGTATCGATCGTGCAACGCGTGAAACAACTTCAATGAAAACGGCGTTTTCTAACTTCCAAAGCTTAGTGCGTGCGTTCCCAAATAGCCCATATTCACAAGATGCAGTAGCACGTATGGCGTATATCAAAGACTCATTAGCACGTCATGAATTAGAAATTGCGAAATTCTATGCAAAACGTGATGCGTGGGTAGCGGTATCAAATCGTGTAGTGGGTATGTTACAACAATATCCGGATGCAAAAGCGACTTACGAAGGCTTATTCTTAATGAAAGAAGCTTACGAGAAAATGGGTTTACAACAATTAGCAAGTCAAACTCAACAAGTTATCGATGCGAATAAAGATAAACAGTTTACAGATGTGAAAAAACCGGAAGAGTCTGATTTAATTCAACCGGTTAAAAAATAATCCCGTCCCTTGTGGGACGTGCTTGAATAAGCAAATTATTCAAATAAAGGCTAGTCAAACCAATCAAATTGAGCTAGTATAAATTTAAAAGATTTCCTGGGGTGTTCGTGGATGGGTTATGTCCCTGAGCCGATACTTAGAACTTTATAAATCGGTTTCCCGCCATTGGTGTGTAGGCTTGACCTTTGACTTTGTCATTGGACTAAAGAAACCTAAAAATGGCCTTACCGGTTTCCTTGGACCGTCGGGTTCAAGGACTACTACTCGTAGCGGCACTCTGGGACCTTCCTCCTAAATCCATTCTTTCCAATCGAATGAAATCAACACAGCAAACGCTCCGCCATCAACTCCGTCAACAAATTCGTAAAACACGAGCAAATTTGACCGCACTTCAGCAACAACAGGCGGAAGATTCCATCACTCAGCAAGCTCTTGCATTCATTGAAGAACGAAATGCGCAGCATATTGCTTTGTATATTTCTTTTGATGGAGAAATCTCGACAGAAAAACTCATCAAAACCCTTTGGGCGCAAGGCAAACAAGTTTATTTGCCCGTCTTGCATCCTTTCAATCCGAATCATCTTTTGTTTTTACGTTATTTGCCAGATACCCCGATGCTGAAAAATAAATTTAGCATTTGGGAACCTAAACTCAATGTGCAAAATGTCTTGCCTTTGGATGAATTAGATATTCTTTTTACGCCACTCGTCGCGTTTGATAAACAAGGAAACCGTCTAGGCATGGGCGGTGGTTTTTATGATCGCACCTTACAAAATTGGCAAAATTCTTCTTTTATTCCTGTGGGATTAGCCCATCAATGTCAGCAAGTCGAACAACTTCCAACAGAAGTATGGGACGTGCCACTTCATCAAATCTTAGTTGCTTAAACCTATCAAGAAGTAAAATTTGATAGAAAAAATTAAAAATTGTCGATTTTTTCTCTTGAAATACCAAAAAAGGGTCTTATTTAATAACTCGTAAAGGGGGATGACCCCAAGAATTTAATCAGGAGAAGATAAGCATATGAATATTGAAAAATTTACCACAAAATTTCAACAAGCACTCAGTGAAGCACAATCATTGGCGCTAGGTAAAGATAATCAGTTTATCGAACCAGTGCATTTATTGACCGCACTTTTAAATCAACAAGACGGTTCAATTGCACCAATTTTAACGACCAGTGGCGTGAACGTGGCATTATTGCGTAATGAATTAAATGCCGAATTGAATAAATTGCCACAAGTGTCGGGTAATGGCGGTGATGTGCAAATTTCCCGTCAATTACTTAACTTATTGAATTTATGTGACAAATTAGCACAACAAAAACAAGATAAATTTATTTCCAGTGAGTTGTTCTTATTAGCTGCGCTTGAAGAGCGAGGCGCATTAAATGACATTTTGAAAAAATGTGGTGCGAAAAAAGAACAAATTTTACAAGCGATTCAACATATTCGCGGAGGACAAAGCGTGAACGATCAAAATGCAGAAGAAAGTAGACAAGCTCTTGAAAAATATACGATTGATTTAACTGCTCGTGCTGAGAGTGGCAAACTCGACCCGGTTATTGGTCGTGATGAAGAAATTCGTCGAGCCATTCAAGTATTGCAACGTCGTACCAAAAACAACCCAGTATTAATCGGTGAGCCTGGTGTAGGTAAAACCGCTATCGTGGAAGGGTTGGCACAACGTATTGTCAATGGTGAAGTGCCAGAAGGCTTGAAAAATAAACGAGTCCTTTCTTTAGATATGGGGGCCTTGATTGCAGGTGCAAAATATCGTGGTGAATTTGAAGAACGTTTAAAAGCGGTATTAAATGAACTTGCAAAAGAAGAAGGCCGCGTGATCCTCTTTATTGATGAAATCCATACCATGGTTGGTGCAGGTAAAACTGACGGTGCGATGGATGCAGGTAACTTATTAAAACCAAGTTTAGCTCGTGGTGAATTACACTGTGTGGGTGCAACAACGTTAGACGAATATCGTCAATATATCGAGAAAGATGCGGCGCTTGAACGTCGTTTCCAAAAAGTCTTTGTAGATGAACCAAGTGTAGAAGATACCATCGCGATCTTACGTGGTTTGAAAGAGCGCTATGAGATCCATCACCATGTAGATATTACTGACCCGGCAATCGTGGCAGCAGCAACACTTTCGCATCGTTATATTTCCGATCGTCAATTGCCGGATAAAGCTATCGACTTAATCGATGAGGCTGCTTCAAGCATCCGTATGGAAATTGACTCTAAACCAGAGCCGCTCGATCGTCTTGAACGCCGTATCATCCAATTAAAATTGGAACAACAGGCATTACAAAAAGAAGAAGACGAAGCAAGCCGTAAACGTTTAGACATGTTAGAAAAAGAACTTTCTGACAAAGAACGTGAATATGCTGAACTTGAAGAAGTCTGGAAATCAGAAAAAGCGGCGCTTTCCGGTTCTCAACACATCAAACAAGCGTTAGATGCAGCGAAAACCGAAATGGAACAAGCGCGTCGTGCTGGCGATTTAAGCAAAATGTCTGAGCTTCAATATGGTCGTATTCCTGAATTGGAAAAACAACTTGCAGCCGCTGAAACCGGTGAAGGCAAAGAAATGAGCCTATTACGCTATCGTGTGACAGATGAAGAAATTGCGGAAGTACTTTCTAAAGCAACGGGTATTCCTGTTTCCAAAATGATGGAAGGAGAGAAAGAAAAACTCTTACGTATGGAAGAAGAATTGCACAAACGTGTGATCGGTCAAGAAGAAGCAGTTGATGCCGTCGCGAACGCAATTCGTCGTAGCCGTGCAGGGCTTTCTGATCCTAACCGCCCAATTGGTTCTTTCTTATTCTTAGGTCCAACTGGTGTAGGTAAAACTGAGCTTTGCAAAACATTGGCGAAATTCCTCTTTGACAGCGAAGATGCGATGGTGCGTATTGATATGTCAGAGTTTATGGAAAAACACAGCGTATCTCGTTTAGTCGGTGCACCTCCAGGCTACGTAGGCTATGAAGAAGGGGGTTACTTAACCGAAGCAGTACGTCGTCGTCCATATTCGGTAATTTTGTTGGATGAAGTGGAAAAAGCACATGCGGATGTATTCAACATCTTATTACAAGTGTTGGATGATGGCCGTTTAACTGATGGTCAAGGTCGCACTGTGGACTTCCGTAACACCGTGGTGATTATGACCTCTAACTTG
>CAJMPC010000091.1:0-6850 GCA_905215245.1 uncultured bacterium
TTCTTCTGATTTTTCTGAATAAGGAAAACCCGCATTGTCAAAGCAATACAAATAATGGTTATCTGGCATCAGCTTTTTCGCTTCCCGATAAACGCTTAAGCCACCCATTCCTGAATCAAAGAAAAGTACCGTTGATTTATTCATTTATAAAACTCTTTCAAAAATAACCGCACTTTAGGCATTCGAATAAATTTCTCGATTATTTAGCCAACGGCGGATTAAACTTTCTGCCACATCAGGATATTTCATAATTAATGCTTTAGCATAATGTTGAACTGTTGGAATCATTTTACGATCACGCATTAAATTCGCCACCTTAAATTCAGCGATACCCGTCTGCTTGGTGCCCAACACTTCACCAGGTCCACGAATTTCTAAATCTTTTTCCGAAATCACAAAGCCATCTTGGCTATCACGTAATACCTGTAAACGTTTTTGCGACACTTTACCCAACGGCGGTTTATACATTAAGACACAAAAAGACGCTGTACTACCACGCCCTACTCGTCCACGTAACTGATGAAGTTGTGATAAGCCCAAACGCTCAGCATTTTCAATAATCATTAGACTGGCATTTGGCACATCCACGCCCACTTCTATCACAGTTGTAGCCACAAGCAAATCGAGTTCTGCATTTTTAAAAGCAGCCATAATATCTTGTTTTTCTTGCGGTTTCATTCGCCCATGTACAAGGCCTATTTTAAGCATCGGAAGCGCTTTCGTTAAATCTTCCCAAATGGCCTCGGCTGCTTGCGCTTCTAATACTTCAGACTCATCAATTAAAGTACAAACCCAATAAGCCTGACGTTTTTCATTAATACAGGCATTCTTGACTCGAGCAACGATTTCATCTCGACGCTCTTCAGAAATAACCACTGTCGTAATCGGCGTTCGACCTGGTGGCAATTCGTCAATAATCGACGTATCAAGATCAGCATAAACCGTCATCGCTAATGTTCTTGGGATTGGTGTTGCTGTCATAATCAGTTGATGTGGATAAAATCCTGCTTTTTCGCCTTTTTCTCGCAACATTAGACGTTGATGCACACCAAAACGATGCTGTTCATCAATAATCACCAAGGCTAAATCAGCAAATTCCACTTCTTCTTGGAATAAAGCATGTGTACCCACCACCATTTGCACAGCACCTGATTTAATCTTTTCCAATTCGGTTTGGCGAGCTTTCCCTTTCACCTTACCCGCTAACCAGCCTACTTCAATACCAAAAGGTTCTAACCAACGGCGGAAATTATTTGCATGCTGTTCCGCTAAAATCTCTGTTGGCGCCATTAAAGCCACTTGTTTGCCATTATCAATCGCTAATAAGGCAGCTAAGGCTGCCACTAACGTTTTCCCTGAGCCTACATCCCCTTGAACAAGGCGCATCATTGGATAATTTTTCGCTAAATCCTGTTCAATATCCGCCACTACTCTATTTTGAGCATTTGTTGGTTGAAAAGGCAAAGATGCAAGAAAACGTTGCTTCAAATCTGTTTGATAATGCAATGGCAACGCTAAAAACTGCTGAGTACCCAACCGCACTTTTTGCATAGCAAGATTATGCGCAAGAAGCTCTTCAAAGATAAGTCGCTGTTGTGCTGGATGCTGTCCTTTCTCCAAAATATCTAATGAGATATCTGGCGGCGGACGATGCAAAAATCGAATAGCATCCTTTAAGCTAAAAGGATGCGGATTAAATTCATTAGGTAAAATTTCCGTTAATTGGATTTTATCGAGTAAAGCCAATGCTTGATCGGTTAGCTTACGTAATGAATTTTGTTTTAAACCTTCAGTTGTGGAATAAATAGGCGTGAGTGTTTCCTCTAAAACCAATGGCGCATTATCCCTAATAATTTGATACTCAGGATGATGAATTTCTGCCATAAAACGCCCGCGTTTAATTTCACCAAACGCTTTGACGCGCGTACCAATCTGAAAACTATTTTTCATTCCCGCATTAAAATTGAAGAAACGGAGCATAATTTTGCTCGTTCCATCAGAAAGACTTACGGTTAAAATAGGGCGGCGCCCAAAGGCAACTTCACAAGTTTGGACAACACCTTCAATAGTGGCATATTGTTCGGGACGAAGATCGGCAATGGGCGTAATTCTCGTGCGATCTTCATAACGGATAGGTAAATGAAAAAGCAAGTCTTGGAGATTATGAATTCCAAGACGGCTTAATTTATCGGAGATTGCCGCACCTACACCCGATAAAGTGGTTAAAGGAACGGCATCGAGAAGTTGTGTGCTCATTATGCTTCATTAATATTGCGCTTCAAACGAATCACACTGGTAATTTGTTTGATTTTTCGCATAATGTTTTCTAAATGATAGATATCTCTTGCGCCGACTTGGATAATGACTAATAGCACATTATTCTCTAATTCTTCTGTCCAAATACTTTGAATATTACTTTCGCAAGTCGTGACAGCCGTCATGAGGCTACCTAATGCATTTTGCTCATTAAGCATTTCAATGTGTAATTCAGCATCAAAATTGACCGCACTTTCAGCCTCTTCCCATTTTGCGGCAGTAAAATCTTTCGTATTACTTGACGCTAAATTAGAACAAGCTTGATGATGAACAACCACACCTTTCTTCGCGGTACTTAATGCCACGATCGGATCGCCCGGAATTGGATGACAACATTGAGCAAAAGACGCTTTCATTTCACCATCTCGGCTCAATGTTAGTGTGCTTTGCGTATTTTCAGGCACACCATCCACATCAATTTCAATGGACTCATCCATTAATTGATGGGCAATGACACTCGACATTTGATTGCCCACACCAATTTCCATAAAAAGCTCATTAAGACTTGAGAGATTTAATTCATTCAGTACTGCTTGAATTTTCTCTTCAGAAACCTCAGAGAGATAATGTGGTTTCAGGGCCATTTCTAGCTGTTTTTTACCAGTTTGAACGGCATCATCTGCACGCAATAATTTTAAGAAATGACGAATACGGGTTCTTGCACGAGCGGTCACTACAAAGTTTAACCAGCTAACGCTTGGATGAGTATTTTCACTGGTCACAATCTCAACGGTTTGACCAGATTCTAAAGCTTGTGATAATGGATAAGGTTTATGCTCTACTACTGCCGCAACACAATGATTTCCCACATCAGAATGCACTGCATAAGCAAAATCGACAGCTGTTGCGCCCATTGGTAATTCAACGATACGACCTTTCGGCGTAAATACATAAATTTCTTTCGGGAAAAACTCTGATTTTACATTTTCAATAAACTCAAAGGAGTTACCCACGTTTTGTTGAATATCCACCAAACTTTGTAACCAACGTTGCGCACGCACTTGAGCCGTGGTGCTATCGTTTTTACCACCTTCTTTATACACCCAATGGGCGGTAATTCCCATTTCAGCAACCTGTTCCATCTCTTCAGTTTGCAAGTGAACTTCCACTGGCACGCCATGAGGGCCAATCATTGAGGTTTGTAAAGCTTGGTAGCCATTTGCGCGTGGCACAGCAATATAATCTTTCACTTTACCCGGGCGAGGCTTATACAAACTATGCATTTGCCCCAACCCGCGATAGCAATCATCAACCGAATTCACAATAACGCGGAAAGCATAAATATCCATAATCGAATGGAATTTCTGATCTTTCATGCGCATTTTTTGATAGATTTTATAGAGATGTTTTTCACGTCCCCAAATACGATTTGTAATGCCTACATTATCAAGACGTTGTGAAATATCATTAGAAATGCGTTGAATCAATTCTTGACGAGAACCACGCGCTTGTTCGACGAACTTTTTAAGTACTTCATAACGGCGAGGATGCATTGCTTCAAAAGATAAATCTTCTAATTCATTCTTGATATGCTCAATGCCTAAACGGTGGGCTAATGGACAGTAAATCTCTAGGGTTTCTTTTGCGATACGACGACGTTTATCTGGACGCAATGATCCCAACGTTCGCATATTATGGGTTCGGTCAGCCAGTTTGATTAAGACAACACGAATATCTCGAGTCATCGCTAAAATCATTTTGCGGAAGTTTTCAACCTGTGCTTCTTGGCGGGTACGGAATTTCAATTTATCTAGTTTCGATACGCCGTCAACAATTTCGGCTACGCTAGCACCAAATTCATCTTTTAATTGGGATTCGGTATAAGGAGTATCTTCGATAACATCATGCAACAACGCAGCCATGATTGCTTCATGGTCTAAATGCATTTCCGCAATAATTGAAGCTACTGCAACAGGGTGAGTAATGTAAGGTTCGCCGCTTGAGCGAAATTGTCCTTCGTGAGCATCTCGCGCAATGACGAATGCACGTTTGATTAATTCAATTTTATCGGCGGGCAAATACCCCTGAATAATTCGATCTAAATCTGCAAACAATTCCAAAGGACACCTGACTTTTTGTAGAGAGAAAGACTCGGCGATCAAAATAGCCTTAATTTTGACCGCACTTTAATGAGATTATTCTGCGATTAACGCTACTGCTACTTCTTCGTTACGCTGAGAAGCTGCCGCATCTAAATACTCTTTTGCATCCATGATTTCTTGGTTGATTAACCCTTTTTCGATTTCACGTAATGCGATTACTGTTGGTTTATCGTTATCTTCCGGCACTAACGGCTCACTTTGATGTAGCTCTAATTGTCTCGCACGACGAGCGGCGGTTAAAATTAAATCAAAACGGTTACCAATTTTTTCTACTGCATCTTGCACAGTCACTCGAGCCATGTTTTACTCCGATGTTAAAAATAATGTCTATAAAGGGAAAATATTGTACTCAATTCAAGCTTATTTTGCTAGTAGCTGTTGAATTAAGTCTGCATTTTCTGTTTGTTGATAAGCTTTAGTCAAGCGTTCTGCCTGCAAAATGCTTTGCAAATCTGCCAATGCCTGTTCAAAATTATCGTTCACAATAACATAATCATATTCATCATAATGCGAAATTTCGCTGATTGCTTTTGACATTCGCTCAGCAATAACCTCTTTGCTATCCTGTCCGCGTCCAACCAAGCGACGTTCTAATTCAGGCAATGATGGCGGCAAAATAAAAATACTTTTTACAGAAGGTACTTTTTGACGAATTTGCTGTGCACCTTGCCAGTCAATATCTAAAAACACATCAATGCCTTTTGCTAAGTTTTCTTCAATTGCTGGTAATGAAGTGCCGTAATAATTGCCACCAAACACTTTTGCATATTCTAAGAAGTGGCCTTTTTCAATTAAGGTTTCAAATTCTTCTACTGAAACAAAATAATAATGCACACCATGACTTTCGCCTGGACGAGGAGAACGTGTTGTGTGTGAAATAGACACCATTTTTTTCGTGCCTTGATTTTTTTCTAATAACGCGGAAATTAATGATGACTTGCCCGCCCCACTCGGTGCAGAAAGAATATATAAATTACCTTGAGACATAATTGAAACCTCTTCTTGTTGTTTGTTTTTATTATACAAAAAGAAAAGGAAAAGTGCGGTCAAATTTTCATTTGTTTTTACAAATCATTAAAAAGTGATCGAGATCACAAAAAAGTGGTATATACCCTTTTTTTTATCAAAATGCCCATGCTATAATCCACGGGAACTCGTTAGAGCAACGATTTTGTTTAACTTAAAAAATAGAAGGTGAAAATCTTATGGCTATTAAAATTGGTATCAACGGTTTCGGCCGTATCGGTCGTATCGTATTCCGTGCAGCACAACATCGTGATGACATCGAAGTTGTAGGTATCAACGACTTAATCGACGTTGAATACATGGCTTACATGTTGAAATACGATTCAACTCACGGTCGTTTTGACGGTACTGTTGAAGTTAAAGACGGTAACTTAGTAGTAAACGGTAAAACTATCCGTGTTACTTCTGAACGTGATCCTGCAAACCTTAACTGGGGTGCGATCGGCGTTGATGTTGCAGTTGAAGCAACAGGTTTATTCTTAACTGATGAAACAGCACGCAAACACATCACTGCTGGTGCGAAAAAAGTCGTATTAACAGGTCCTTCTAAAGATAGCACACCAATGTTCGTACGTGGTGTAAACTTCGGTGCATACGCTGGTCAAGACATCGTGTCTAATGCTTCTTGTACTACAAACTGTTTAGCGCCTTTAGCACGTGTTGTTCACGAAACTTTCGGTATCAAAGATGGTTTAATGACTACAGTTCACGCAACCACAGCAACTCAAAAAACTGTTGATGGTCCATCAGCTAAAGACTGGCGCGGTGGTCGTGGTGCGGCACAAAACATTATCCCTTCATCTACCGGTGCAGCGAAAGCTGTGGGTAAAGTATTACCAGCATTAAACGGTAAATTAACTGGTATGGCGTTCCGTGTTCCTACTCCAAACGTTTCTGTAGTTGACTTAACTGTAAACTTAGAAAAACCAGCAACTTACGAACAAATCAAACAAGCAATCAAAGATGCAGCTGAAGGTAAAACTTTCAACGGCGAATTAAAAGGCGTTTTAGGTTACACTGAAGATGCAGTAGTTTCTACAGACTTCAACGGTTGTGCTTTAACTTCTGTATTTGATGCTGATGCGGGTATCGCATTAACTGATTCTTTCGTTAAATTAGTATCTTGGTACGATAACGAAACTGGTTACTCAAACAAAGTATTAGACTTAGTTGCACACGTTTACAACTACAAAGGCTAATCAAAATACCTAAAAAATTAACCGCTCTTTTTAGAGCGGTTTTTTTATATCGCCAGTAATGGATTTTAAGAATAGGCTTTAAAATTCTTTCCTTTTGTTTCTGTTAATCCTTGATAATGACGGAAATTATAAATAAGCGGCTTCCATTTTGTTGGATCAATACGATCCTTATCAAATAGCACATCATCTTGCCCATGAAATGCCACC
>CAJMPC010000092.1:0-6793 GCA_905215245.1 uncultured bacterium
GAATTGAAAACGTAAAAATGCCCTATTTTATTAAGAAAATGCTAGAAAAAAGGGGAAGAATCAATCATTAAAAATGAATGTATGTTATTCTATTTATTGTTAAATAAGCCTTTCTTCTGCAAGAAACCAAAAATAATCAAATGAACAATCCACGCCGAAATTATCGCCACAAATAAATCGATCGGATAATGCATTCCAAGGCGCACACGACTAATCAACATTAATACGCCCCAAATGGTCATGGCACCAATCAGTAATTCCGCTTTAAAAGAACGATTGCCTAATAATTGGCTGAATCCGACGGCTAACATTAGCCAAGTGGCTGCAAAAATAGAATGTCCTGATGGGAAAGAATAACCCGTTTCATCTTCATAATGCGCTTTTAACCAGGCTGGTGTATCCGCTTGTGTAGAATAAAATTTATCAACTAATTTTGCACGCTCTGAACGATCTTGATGATAAAAAGCATCCGTAGTACTTTCTGTTTTTTCTGCTAAATAGACAGTGAAAGGACGCGGCTCGGCAAAAACCGTTTTTAAACCTGTTTTAATTACTTGTGTAGATAATACCGACAGGCCCATTACAATCACACCCATAATCCATTGTTTACGATTTTCAAAAAGAAAACGGAAAAGTAAAGCAAACACACCACAGGTAATTAAAGCGTAAGGCACACTACCGGTTTCGGTTAAAAGATAAAGCCAATAATCCCATTCCATTAATTGGTTGTTTCCATGCCAATGATAAGCAAAACCCCAAACAAAAAATGGTACAAGACAAAGGAATAACGTATATAATGACAGCCTTTTAAACATTGTTGCCTCTTGATAATAAAAATAAAGTGCATATTTTAGCAGAATAAAGTTGAAAAAGGATATGTTATGTCAAAAATCCAACTGGTTGCTCAAGCCAATTTGCCTACCGAATATGGCATATTTAAAATGGTCGGATTTGAATTTCCCGATACAAAAAAAGAACACGTTGCATTAGTAATGGGTGATATTTCAAACCAAGATGAGCCTGTGCTCGCCCGCATTCATTCTGAATGCTTAACGGGTGATGCATTACACAGTTTAAAATGCGATTGCGGTTTCCAGCTTGCAGCCGCATTACGTCAAATTAGCGAAGCGGGTCGAGGTGTATTGATCTATCATCGTGAAGAAGGTCGTGGCATTGGGTTAATTAATAAAATTCGTGCCTATGCATTACAAGATCAAGGCATGGATACCATTGAAGCCAATCTTGCATTAGGTTTTAAAGCCGATGAACGTAACTTTAATGTGTGTGCCGATATGTTTGAATTATTAGGTGTGAAGCAAGTTCGCTTGATGACAAACAACCCGCAAAAAGTAGAAACCATGAAAAAAGCGGGAATTAATATCGTAGAACGTGTGCCATTGAATGTAGGTGAAAACCGTTACAATACGAAATATCTTGATACTAAAGCGAAAAAAATGGGCCATTATATTGTGCATAATAATAATGAAGAGCATTTAATGACTTGCCCACATTGCCAAGAAGAAGTGATTTAATAAAAAAGCCATACAACTGTATGGCTTTTCTTTTGTCAAAACAATTATTGATTAACGCCCCAATGACGAGTGTCTTTATCAAATTTCATGCCTGAATGAGATCCTTCCGAACCATTAAAATAAACGTCTTTATTTGCGCAAGCTGAAATTACTAATGCACCGATAACAATAAGAATTAATTTTTTCATTGTGTTTACCTTTTTTAAAACTAAGTTGCCAAAATTGTATCACAATTCTCTCCGTATTTTCCTGCTTAAATTAGTCCTTTTCTTGCAAAATTTATCCTTGGCTTCTACAATACCACCTCATTTTTAACTTGTAGTTCGCAAACCTCCTACATAAAAAAACTAGGTATCCTATGAATATTTCAAATCCTAATCACAATCGTAAAGCCCTTGTGATCTTCTCAGGTGGACAAGATTCCACAACCTGTTTAATTCAAGCTATTGCCGAATATGGCGTAGAAAATGTGGAAACAGTTACCTTTCAATATGGCCAACGTCACGCTATAGAATTAGAAAAAGCCCGTTGGATAGCGAAAGATCTCGGCGTAAAACAAACGTTAATTGATACGTCTGTCATCAAATCTATCACCCACAATGCCTTAATGGATGCAAACGCTGACATTGAGCAAAAAGATGGTGAATTACCGAATACCTTTGTGGATGGACGAAATGCACTCTTCTTATTATATGCGGCAATTTATGCAAAAGGACAAGAAATCCACGATATTATCACTGGTGTATGTGAAACGGATTTCAGTGGCTATCCGGATTGTCGTGATGTTTTTGTTAAATCCATGAATGTCACCCTTAATTTAGCCATGGATTATCCGTTCAATTTAAAAACACCGTTAATGTATCTTACCAAAGCACAAACTTGGGCATTAGCTGATGAATTAGGTGCGTTAGATTATATTCGCCATCACACTCATACTTGTTACGAAGGTGTTGAAGGTGGCTGCGGGGAATGCCCAAGCTGCAAATTGAGAGATAAAGGCTTACAGGAATATTTAGCAATAAAAGCAAAAGCTTAGTATCGAAATAACTCAATCTATAACAGATTAAATAGATTCAAATGAACCCCAAGTGCGATCAAAATTCACATCAAATTTTGACCGCACTTTTACTTAATATAGTATCCTTATCTTTTCTCATCTTTGATTTTATAAACGCGTCATTTTTTGATAAAATCACGCTAATTTTTTTATAAATAAGTAACTAATTTTAAAAATGACTACAAATTATTCTGCTCAAGAAATTACGGTCCTGAAAGATCTCGAACCGGTGCAAATTCGCCCCGGTATGTACACGGACACTACCCGTCCAAATCACCTTGCTCAAGAAGTTATCGATAACAGTGTGGACGAAGCCCTTGCAGGTTTTGCGACTAAAGTTGAAGTAATTTTACACGCTGATCAATCGCTTGAAGTCATTGATAATGGACGCGGGATGCCAGTGGACATTCATCCAACGGAAGGCGTTTCTGGTGTGGAAGTGATCTTAACTAAACTTCACGCTGGCGGTAAGTTCTCGAATAAAAACTATGAATTTGCCGGTGGTTTACACGGGGTGGGAATTTCTGTCGTCAATGCCCTTTCTGAACGCGTTGATATTCAAGTTAAACGTAACGGCGAAGTATATAAAATTGCCTTTGAAAATGGCGTAAAAGTAGAAGAATTAGAAGTCATCGGGACTTGTGGCAGACGTACGACCGGCACCACTGTTCACTTCAAACCAAACCCAAAATATTTCGATAGCAAGAATTTTTCTGTTAGTCGTTTACGCCACTTATTGCGTGCGAAAGCCGTGCTTTGTTCAGGCTTAGAGATTAAATTTGTCGATAAAGTGAATAACACCGAAGATGTGTGGTGTTATCAAGATGGTTTATCGGATTACTTAACCGAAGCAGTGAATGGTTTTGAAACCTTACCTGAAAAACCTTTTGTGGGTGAATTTAAAGGTTCCACCGAAGCGGTAAGCTGGGCATTATTATGGTTGCCGGAAGGTGGCGAGCTGATTGCAGAAAGCTATGTAAACTTGATTCCAACAGTACAAGGCGGAACACACGTAAATGGCCTTCGCCAAGGCTTGCTCAATGCCATGACCGAATATTGTGAATTCCGCAATAAATTACCACGTGGCGTGAAATTAACAGCAGACGATATTTGGGATCGCTGTGCTTATATTCTTTCACTGAAAATGCAGGATGCCCAATTTGCCGGCCAAACGAAAGAACGCTTATCTTCCCGTCAAAGTGCGGTCTTTGTGGCAGGCGTTTTAAAAGATGCCTTCAGTTTATGGTTAAACCAGAACGTGCAAGATGCGGATCGCTTAGCTGAAATGGCCATTAGCTCTGCACAACGTCGTTTAAATGCAGCCAAAAAAGTCGTTCGTAAAAAATTAGTCAGCGGTCCTGCTCTACCAGGGAAATTAGCCGATTGTGCATCACAAAATTTAGAAAAAACCGAATTATTCTTAGTAGAAGGTGACTCTGCGGGTGGCTCAGCCAAACAGGCGCGTGACCGTGAATACCAAGCTATTCTGCCGTTACGTGGAAAAATCTTAAATACTTGGGAAGTCGCCAGTGATCAAGTGCTTGGCTCAACGGAAATTCATGATATTGCTGTGGCGCTTGGTATCGATCCTGATAATGAAGACTTATCTCAACTTCGGTATGGTAAAGTCTGTATTTTAGCCGATGCGGACTCTGATGGTTTGCATATTGCTACTCTACTTTGTGCACTCTTTTTACGCCATTTCCCTAAATTGGTTCAAGATGGGCATGTTTATGTGGCAATGCCACCACTCTATCGTATCGACTTAGGTAAAGAAGTCTTTTACGCCTTAGATGAAAACGAAAAAGAAGCGATTTTAGAACGCTTAAAAGGTAAAAAAGGTACTTTAAACGTACAACGCTTCAAAGGTTTGGGTGAAATGGATCCGTCACAATTACGTGAAACTACCATGGATCCGAATACACGTCGTTTAGTTCAATTAACCTATGAGCTAGGCGAAGATCAAGGGGCAGAAACATTAGAATTAATGGATATGTTACTCGCCAAAAAGCGAGCGGAAGATCGCAAAAATTGGTTACAAACCAATGGCGATCAAGTGGATTTAACCGTTTAATTATTTGAGGTCAATCATGAACGAACAACGTCGAGATTTTTTTAAAAACAGTGCGCTAGGCCTAGCAACAATTACATTAGGTGCAGGTTTAAGCCTTATTCCTTCTGCTCAAGCAGAGGAAAAGTCCTCTAATACGGCAACCACTACGGTTGAAAATTTACCAGAAATTGAAGCTGAGCTGACGCTTGCACCCAATGTGCCAAAACCTATCGAGCGTAATTACCCTGCAAAAGTCGTGGTAAAACTGACCGCACTTGAGCAAATTATGGATTTAATGGATGGTGTGCAATTTAAATTCTGGACATTAAATGGTAGCGTGCCTGCGCCATTTATTCGTGTACGCGAAGGCGATATGGTGGAAGTGCAACTTTCCAACTCAGCGAGTTCAATGATGCCACACAGTATCGATTTTCACGCTGCCGCTGTGCCAATGGGTGGTGCTATCGCAAGTGAAACCCCGCCAACGCGTACATCCACCTTCCAATTTAGAGCGTTACGTTCAGGGATTTATTTATACCACTGCGGCAGCCAACCTGTGGATATTCACCTTGCCAAGGGGATGTATGGTTTAGTTTTAGTTGAGCCGAAAGAAGGCCTGCCAAAAGTAGATCGCGAATTTTACATTATGCAAAGTGAATTCTATACCAAAGGTGAATTTGGTGATCCTGGCTTGCAACCATTCAGTATGCAAAAAGCCATTGATGAGCGCCCTGAATATGTCCTCTTCAACGGCAAAGTCGGTGCAACTATGGATGAAAATGCCTTAAAAGCAAGAACCGGTGAAACCATTCGTCTATTTGTAGGAAATGCAGGGCCGAATTTATGCTCTTCTTTCCACTTAATCGGTGCAGTATTTGACAATGTGTATGTAGAAGGTGGTACGCTCGTTAATCACAATGTTCAAACAACCTTGATTCCATCCGGCAGTGCCACAATGGTAGAAACGCGAATTGATGTACCGGGCACTTATGTCTTTATGGATCACTCCATTTTCCGCGCAGTAAACAAAGGCACAATGGGACATATTGTGGTTGAAGGCGAAAAAAATCCGAATATTTATTCTGGAAAACTAAAAGACGAAGCCTTTAAAGAAGCCAACCCACAAAAACCACAGCCCGTTCCTTATGAAATAGACAGTCATAAAGGAATCGATATGGGACATTCTCCTCACGAACATTCTGATGGGAATTCCGGTGCAACCAGAAAATAGATTAGAAGAATATGAGCAATATTAATTACGAAGGCATCGAGCAGATGCCACTTCGCACCTTTACAGAAAAGGCTTATCTTAATTATTCAATGTACGTCATCATGGATCGTGCGTTGCCTTTTATTGGCGATGGCTTAAAGCCCGTTCAACGTCGTATTGTCTATGCGATGTCTGAACTGGGTTTAAATGCTGCGGCAAAATTTAAAAAATCCGCACGTACCGTCGGTGATGTGTTAGGTAAATTCCATCCACATGGTGACTACGCTTGTTATGAAGCCATGGTATTAATGGCTCAGCCCTTTTCTTACCGTTATCCTTTAGTGGATGGCCAAGGAAACTGGGGGGCGCCAGATGATCCTAAATCATTCGCGGCAATGCGTTATACAGAATCTCGCTTGTCCAAAATCTCTGAAATTCTATTATCTGAATTAGGTCAAGGCACTGTTGATTTCCAACCGAACTTTGATGGTACTTTAGAAGAACCACAATATTTGCCTGCTCGTTTACCTCATATTCTCTTAAATGGCACAACAGGGATTGCTGTCGGGATGGCAACAGATATTCCACCACACAATATTAATGAAGTGGCAGATGCCGCTGTCTTGCTATTAGATAATCCCAAAGCAGGATTAGATGATGTACTCAACATCATTCAAGGCCCTGATTTCCCAACTGAAGCGGAAATTATTTCTCCTAAAGATGATATTCGAAAAATGTATGAAACCGGTCGTGGATCCATCAAAATGCGTGCAACATGGCATAAAGAAGACGGTGAAATCATCATTAGTGCACTTCCTCATCAATCTTCACCCTCTAAAATCATTGCACAAATTGCTGAGCAAATGACGGCGAAAAAATTGCCAATGGTGGAAGATATTCGTGATGAAGCAGATTATGAAAACCCTGTGCGTATCGTGCTT
>CAJMPC010000093.1:0-6776 GCA_905215245.1 uncultured bacterium
GTAAAGGGACTGAAATCATTTCTCACGCGATTGCAAACAGCGATGCATTCTCTATCGCAGGGGGCGGTGATACTTTAGCAGCTATAGATTTATTCGGTATTGCAGATAAAATTTCTTATATCTCTACCGGTGGCGGTGCATTCTTAGAATTCGTTGAAGGTAAAGTATTACCTGCAGTAGAAATTCTTGAAAAACGTGCGAACGGTTAATTAAATGGCTTCTATCCCCTCTGCACAGAGGGGATAAATATTGATTCTTCAAACGGAGGAATAAATCCTCCAAAACAAAAGGAAACACAACTATGGCTAAATTATTAGATATCGTAAAACCTGGCGTAGTAACAGGTGAAGATGTTCAAAAAATCTTTGCTTATGCCAAAGCAAACAACTTCGCAATCCCTGCAGTAAACTGCGTGGGCTCTGACTCCGTAAATGCTGTATTGGAAACCGCTGCACGTGTGAAAGCGCCAGTAATTATCCAATTCTCAAACGGTGGTGCAGCTTTCTACGCAGGTAAAGGTATCAAACCAACAAGCGGTGCTCGTCCAGACGTTTTAGGAGCGATCGCAGGTGCAAAACACGTTCATACTTTAGCCAAAGAATACGGTGTGCCAGTTATTCTTCATACTGACCATGCAGCGAAAAAATTACTTCCATGGATCGATGGCTTGCTTGAAGCGGGTGAAAAACACTTTGCAGAAACTGGCCGTCCATTATTCTCTTCTCACATGCTTGACTTATCTGAAGAGCCAATGGAAGAAAACATGGCAATCTGCCGTGAATACCTTGCTCGTATGGACAAGTTAGGTATGACCCTTGAAATCGAAATTGGTATTACCGGTGGTGAAGAAGACGGTGTAGATAACTCAGATGTAGATGAATCTCGCTTATACACTCAACCATCTGATGTGCTTTATGTTTACGACCAATTAAACCCAGTAAGCCCTAACTTTACCGTTGCAGCAGCATTCGGTAACGTACACGGTGTTTACAAACCAGGTAACGTAAAATTAAAACCATCTATTTTAGGTGCATCACAAGAGTTCGTTGCAAAAGAACGCAATCTTCCTGCTAAACCAATCAACTTCGTCTTCCACGGTGGTTCAGGTTCTAGCCGCGAAGAAATCCGCGAAGCAATTAGCTATGGTGCAATCAAAATGAATATCGATACGGATACTCAATGGGCTGCATGGAATGGTATTTTAAGTTTCTATAAAGCAAACGAAGCATACCTCCAAGGTCAATTAGGTAACCCTGAAGGTCCTGATGTACCAAACAAAAAATACTACGACCCACGTGTTTGGTTACGTAAAATGGAAGAATCCATGTCTAAACGTTTAGAGCAATCTTTCGAAGACTTAAACTGCGTTGATGTTTTATAATCCATAAAAATAGACTAAAATAAGACCGCACTTTCTAGTGCGGTTTTTTATTTTACATAACCTAAATATCGACCATAATCTATGCAAATAACAAAACAAAATTGGTTAGCCACCCTAATAAACTTTATGGTAACGCTTTTCTTTCTTTCGATATTTATTGTCAAAGGAGGATATAATGCTGCACCTGCTCTATTGATATTAATCGGTTTAGGTTATGGCGTTTATGCTTTAATCAAAAAAACGCTTTTAAACTTATCAAAAATCGATAAATACTTAATTTACAGTTACCTTTTTTATTTTCTTACATTTGTACTTTCCCTCTGCATTAACGGGGGGAAAATGCGTGATCTAGATACAGCAAGTCGTGTTGTTTTCTTAATTCCTGTTTTACTTTTATTATTAAAATATCCCGTCAAAACCTGTGTATTGAGTTACTCTATCCCCCTTGGTGGTATTGTTTCTGCCTGCATCGCGCTTTATGATAAATTTATCTTGAATCTTAATCCGGATCAAAATCCTCGAATTATGCATATTCAAGGCGGTGACATTTCTATGTCATTAGGCATTTTGAGCCTGATTATTGCGCTGTATGCTTATCAGAAAAGAGAGGTGAAACTGACCATTCTTAGTGTGATTGGTGGCTTATGTGGCATCGTAGGAAGTTTGCTTTCTACCGCTCGTGGAGGATGGGTTGCACTACCGATCTTACTTATTGTTATCCTTTGGATTTATCGCCATTCTCTTTCAAAACGTTTTTTCCTGACTTTCTTTGGAATCATTGCCGTAGCAAGCGTTGGCATTAGCCAAATGCCCAATAACCGAATTATGGAACGGATTGACGTTGCTCAAAAAGATATCCAACTTTATCTAGACAAAAATAATGGCAACACCTCTCTAGGTGCTCGTTTTGAAATGTGGAAAAGTGCGATTGCAATGGCGAAAGAAAAGCCGTTATTTGGTTGGGGTATTCAAGGCGCAACAGAAAAACGTAAGCAAGAAACGAAAGAAAAAATTGCTACGGGTAATATTGGACAATTTACTCATGCTCATAATCAATATTTAGACGACCTATCCAAACGAGGAATTGTGGGGTTGCTCGCCTTGCTTGCTGTTTTATTTATCCCTCTACGTACCTTTATGAAAAACCTGAAAACAGCAAATAATGAGATTAAGCTAATTGCAACGTTAGGCGTTGCCCATATTTTATCTGTGATGATCTATGGCTTAAGCCAAGGTTTCTTGGTACATAATTCAGGCACTATTTTTTACTTTTTCTTAACGATTGTGTTTTATGCTGCAATACGAACACATCAGAAGGCAGAATAATGAAAATTTTAGTCATTCGTAACGATAAACTGGGGGATTTTATTCAGGCATTTCCGGCTTTTGCGATGTTGAAAGCCTCAAATCCCGAGCTAAAACTGACCGCACTTGTGCCAGCTTATACAGCCCCATTGGCTCAAATTTGTCCCTATTTAGATGATGTCATCATTGATAGTGCCAAGAACGACAAAGCGGATTTCAATCGTCTTGTTAAAGAAATCAAAGAGCAGCAATTTGATGGCATGATTAGCTTCTTTTCCAATACCCATAACGGTAAATTAGCGTGGAAAAGTGGGATTCCTTATCGTCTTGCACCCGCAACAAAATGGGTGCAAATCCTTTATAACCATCGTTTAACACAACGTCGTTCACGCTCAGAAAAATCTGAAGCAGAATACAATCAAGATCTGGCTCGAGCGTTCTTAAAGAAATATAACATGCCGATTGTGGAACCCAAACCACCTTATCTTTCACTTCCTGAAAGTGCGGTTAAAAATCAATGTGTTTTTCTGCAAGAACAATTAGGCTTATCGGCAGATAAAAAATGGGTGTTTGTGCATAGCGGAACAGGTGGTTCAGCAACAAGTCTTTCGTTGACACAATATGCTCAATTGATACAAGGTTTGTTAAGCAAATTTGATTGCCAGATTATCTTAACAGCAGGACCCGGTGAAAGTGAAAAAGCCCATGAGTTAGCGGCAAAAATCGACAGCCCAAATGTGGTTGTTTACGATAAGAATAAAGGATTGGTTGATTTTTCACATTCTCTAGCTTGTGCGGATTTATTCATTGCTGGCTCTACTGGACCATTGCATTTAAGCAGTGCATTCAATGTGCCAACGATTGGATTCTATCCAAACAGTCGCTCATCTCAGCCTCGTCGTTGGAAACCGATTAACGATGCAGATAAACATCTTGCTTTCTGCCCGCCAAAAGGGAAAGACGAAATGAACTTAGGTTTAATTTCTATTGATGATGCCTTAGTGGAGGTTGTCCCCTTCGTGCGGAAGATGTGGCAAGCGAGCAATTGAGTTTAAGCATAACTGCACAATCCAACCTATTGCGGCGGCAAAAACAACGGTACCAATTCCGACAGTGCCGCCGAGAATATAACCTAACACACAAACCGACACTTCAAGGCTTGTTCTCACAATCCCTACTTTTAAATGAAGGCGTTGACAAAGCCCTACCATTAAACCATCCCGCGGACCCGCGCCCTGATGACAAGTTAAGTACAATGCCGTCCCTAATCCATAAAGCAAAAGCCCAATTCCACCGAATAAAATTCGGCTAAAAAGTGCGGTTGGTTCTGGTACAATTTTCGTGGTTAAGCCAAGGAAAAAAGCAATCACAATAATATTCAGAATGGTGCCAAGCCCAAGCCTTAATTTTAGGGGAATCCAGGCTAACATCACCAAACAGCTAATCCAAAATGATGACCAACCAATACTCACCTTAGCTTGTAATGCCACACCTTGAGAAAGCACGGTCCAAGGTGAAGAGCCCAAATTAGCAAGCACAATTAAGCCATCTCCAATGCCCAGTATTGCCAATGCAAATAAGAGCATCGACATCGTTTTACCTTCGACTGACCATAGCGATTTGGCTGCCCAACTCGTGTGTGGAATCACCCGTGCTTTTTTCATATTATTCCTGTTTATGTTTAACACCAACATCATAATAATAAACCCGATAAAACCCAAACATTTTAACGTCATATGATATAACCGAATTGACTGATAAATATCATAAATGTGATGCAGATCACATTGTCAAAATTGTCATCACTCATTCACTGACTTAAAATAAGCTACCCTTTTTAATCAGGACATTATTATGCTTGCATCTCTTCAAGATATTTTGGATACCGTAAAATCCAACACGCTCACCTATCAACAAAAACTCATGTGTTTAGGCAATATCGCCGAGCGATTATTTGATCCTCGTGAATTATTAGGCTACACGGATGAAGAATGGCAATTCCTTCAAAATCAAATGATCTGTGATTTAAACGAAGGCTATGCAATTTATCGTCCTCGCTATATTTTGCCGGATTACAATGTGTATATTAAAAAAGGCTGTGAATTCCTTGAATTGCCCGCTCCAAAAAATCTTGATGAAGCATTAGATGGCTTATTAATTTTATATTCCCATGTGCCATCAATTACCACATTCCCAGTTTACATTGGGCGTTTAGACATGCTACTTGACCCGTTTATTACCGATGAAGAACAAGACTACATCAAAATTAAACGTTTCTTAAATCATGTAGATAAAACCGTGCCAGATTCATTCTGCCATGCCAATATTGGGCCTTATGACACCAAAGCAGGGCGTTTAATTTTAAAAGCGGTGATTGAGCTAGAAGCACCGACACCAAATATGACTATTCGTTATGATAAGAGCAAAACAAGTCGTGAATTTGCAGAATTAGCCGCAAAAGCGTGCTTATTGGTTTCTAAACCGTCTTTTGCCAATGATGCTTACTACATTTCTGACTTAGGCGAACAATATGGTATTGCAAGCTGCTATAACGCACTCCCTGAATGTGGTGGGGCTTACACCCTCACTCGCTTGCGCTTAGGGACTATTGCGCGTACCTGTAAAACTGTGGATGAAATGGTCAATGAACTTTTACCTCGCGTAGCAAAATGTGCACTCTCCACTATGGATAAACGCCATAAATTTGTCGTGGAAGAAAGCAACTTCTTCAATACCTCATTCCTCGAAAAAGAAGGTTTTATCAAACGCACTAATTTTACGGGGATGTTTGCCATTGTTGGTCTCGCAGATGCGGCAAATCATTTATTGCAACAAGAAGGCTTAAATGAAACCTTTGGTAAAAGCCAACGCGGTGATGAAATTGCGACCTTGATTATGGATAAATTAAAAGAAGTCACGGATAACCATGAAGGCGTGTATGCTGAACGCACGGGCAACCGTTATTTATTACATGCGCAAGTGGGTGCAAGCAATCATGAAGAAGATAAACGTAATGCGCCTGCGCATCGTATTCGTGTGGGTGAAGAACCAACATTATTAGCTCATTTAAAACAATCGGCACCATTCCATAAATACTTCCCATCAGGTACGGGAGATTTGTTTGCTTTTGACCAAACCTATGTGGATCATTTAGATGCCGTCGTTGATATTATCGATGGTTCATTTGCACAAGGTTACCGCTATATCACCACTTACCTTAAAAACACCGATTTGATTCGTGTAACGGGTTATTTGGTGAAGAAAAGCGAAGTGGAAAAATACCGTAAAGGTGAAGTAGCATTGCGTGATACCACTTGGTATGGTTCGGGTACCGATGATTGTGCACAAGTGTTTGACCGTCAATTACGCGATGAACAAGATGTAAGTGCAAGCTAGAAAAAAGTGCGGTCGAAAAATTCTTTGTTTTTGACCGCACTTATTCTTTTTCTGCCTTTTCTAAAATTGCTTTATGCTCTCGAATCAATGCCATAAACGGCTGCCCAAAGCGTTCTAATTTGATCGCACCCACCCCATTAATTTGTAGCATTTCAATATGACTTGTTGGCATATATTGCGCCATTTCCTGCAACGTCGCATCGTTAAAGACAATATAAGGCGGAATATTTTCTTTATCCGCTAGCTGCTTCCGTAAGAAACGCAAGCGAGCAAACAGATCTTTATCGTAATTTGCCACTGTATTTTTATGGGACGTATGCACAATTTTATTAATAGATGAAATGCGCGGCATCGCTAATTCAAGCGGCACTTCGCCTTTTAAAACAGGCCGTGCGCTTTCTGTGAGCTGAAGCGTGGCACTATTAAACTCACCAAGCACTTGTTGAATAAAACCCAGATGAATAAGCTGACGAATCACGGATTGCCAATGTTCTTTGCTTTTATCTTTACCAATGCCATAAACACTTAACTTATCATGTTGGCGTTCTACAATTTTTTGATTATGCATCCCTCGCAATACCGCAATCACATATTGCACACCGAAACATTGACCCACACGATAAATCGTCGACATCACTTTTTGCGCATCAATTAAGCCATCATATTTCTTTGGCGGGTCAAGACAAATATCGCA
>CAJMPC010000094.1:0-6759 GCA_905215245.1 uncultured bacterium
TTTCATATTGATTCGTGCCTTTTTGTTTTTGACGCACTTTCAAAATCAGTTTATTGGTTTCAATACCGGTGACTTGCAAGGTTGCAGTCACTGCATCTAATAAACGTTGACGGGCTTTGTTTTCATCAATATTTTTCGGTGCGGCATACTCTTGCACCACGATATGATCACCATAGCGATCCACCGCCACGTTATATTCCGGTAAATCAGCATCATATAAACGATACGCATCAAGACCTTGCTGCTTCGCCCATTTTTCAATTTTCTTGATATTTTTCTGCAAACGATTCGCAAAATCCACCGCTACCGTTGAAGTGCGGTCAAATTCAAGCGGATTTTCAACCGCACTTTCTTTGCGTTCTGAAATTTGATAATTCTTTTGTACACAATCTAACGGACCGTTTTTCGCTTTAAATTGACGATGAGAACGCATACGCAAACAATCAAGCAACGTAGATTCACTACTGAAAATCGACGCATTCCAACCACCAAATTCATTTTTAAGACGTTGCCCAAAGACTGAATATAGAGCAATCAAAGCTGGAGTTGTACCTAAACGCTCACCGTAAGGCGGGTTACAAATCACCGTTCCCACTTCATCTGGACTTGGATTTTTTAATGCGGCGACATCACCTTGTTTCCACTGAATTAAGTGTGCTACGCCTGCATTTTGTGCGTTCTTTTGCGCTTTTTTCAGTACGCGATGATCGAGATCGAAGCCATAAAAATGCGGTTTTGGATTTTGATTAAAATAAGTTTCAGCTTGCTGTACCGCTTCTGCTTTCACCTTATCCCAAGCATCTTGATTATGCCCTTTCCAGCAATCAAAGCCCCAATGTAAACGATGTAATTGCGGTGCAATTTGTGCTTCCATCTGTGCTGCTTCGATTAACAAAGTACCCGAACCGCACATTGGATCCACTAATGGTGTCCCTTTTTTCCAACCTGAACGAAGCACTATCGCAGCGGCTAAGGTTTCACGTAAAGGCGCTTGCCCTGTATCTTCACGATAGCCACGTAAATGCAATGCTTCGCCACTTAAATCGAGTGAAACGACGAGTTCTTCTTTATTTAAATAAGCATGAATTCGCACATCTGGATAGTCTTTATCCACATTTGGACGCGCTTTCCCTTGGCGTTCAAAATAATCCACAATGGCATCTTTCACTCGCATCGCACCAAATTGGGTGTGACGAATTTCTTGGTTTGTCCCATTGAAATCAACAAAAAATGTGGCTTTCTCATCAAAATAACTTAACCAATCCTGCCCTGTCACAATTGAATACAAGTCTAAATCACTATATACCTTTCCATTTACAATCGGTAACAAAATACGCGAAGCCAAACGTGACCATAATAAGCTACGATAAAGTGTTTCATCATCAGCCTGAAAATGTACACCGCCTTGTGCAATTTTACATTTCGTTGCACCAAACTCTGTCAGTTCGACTTTTAATAGTTCTTCAAAACCACGGGCAGTTGTGGCAAATAGTTGTTTCATGTGTTTTCTCGATAGGGAAAAATTGGGCGGATTATAGCACGAAAGTGCGGTTAAATTTGGGGATATTTCAAGAATATTCCCCCTCTTTTATAAAGAGGGGGTAAGGGGGAGATTTTTGATTATTTACTTAAACATTGAGCATAGCTATCAGCGGTGGCTTGAAGGAAATTCGCATAGGAATTTGGGCCAAGCTGTACGTTATCGCCAATAGGATCTAAACGACCGACATTAACTTTTGTACTTTGTGCAAGAGAGTCAATCACTTTTGGTGTGAATTGAGGTTCAGCAAAAAGACAATTTACATGGTGTTCTTCAATCTCTTCTTTGATGTGGGCAATGGTTTTTGCACCCGGTGCCACTAATGGATTAATGGTGAAATAACCAGTTTGATTTAAACCATACGCATCATTGAAATAGCTATAAGCATCATGGAACACAAAAAAACCTTTATCTTTGAGTGGGGCTAATTGTGCTTTGATTTTATCGCTTTGCTCAGTCAAAGTGCGGTTAAAATCGGCTAAGTTTTTCGCAATAAGCTCTTTTTTATCCGGATGTTGTTCCGTTAATTTATCCGCCACTTTTTGTGCCACAATTTGGCTGATGGCTGGTGAATACCATAAGTGCCAGTTCACGCTTAACCCATTGTCATCTACATCGTGGTGGTGATGCTCATGGTCATGGCCATGCTCGTGCTTATGATCGTGTCCATGCTTATGATCATGCCCGTGCTCATCTTCATCACCTTCATGATAATGTTCATGATGGACCTTGCTTAAAAGCGGTTTAATTTCTGGAATCTCAGAAATATTAATGACTTTTTTTCTGTCAATTTGGCTAATTGGTTTTGCTAAGAAAGCATCAATATCTTCACCAACCCAAACTACTAAATCCGCCGATTTCACTTTTTGCACATCTGAAAGCTTTAAGCTGTAATCATGCGGAGAAGCACCTGCTGGCACTAAAATTTGCGTATCTGTTACACCATTAGCAATAGACGATGTAATAAAACCGAGAGGTTTCACGGATGCTAATACATCTGCATTTGCCATCATTGGAAGCGTTAAAAGTGCGGTTGAAATTGCACTCATTTTTAATACTTGTTTCATTTTTGTTTCCTTACTTTTATTGGGAATTATTCTCAAAGCCAACATAGACTACGCCTTTTTGATAAAATTGCAACATGTCAAATTAAAAAAATGAAGTGATATTTCTTCATCTTATTAAATACTTTTATTCATAAAGAAAAAGCAACGTTTTCACGTTGCTTCATTTCTTTATTTTAATAACTTGTCTATTACCCTAGAAACGGCAAAAAATCCAAAAGTTGCGGTTATCATGGTTGCTGCACCAAAGCCATTTGCACAATTCATGGTGGCTGATACTTCACAGCCCTCACCCATTTTAGGGAAAATCAGAGGCTGACTGGAAAACACCGCATCAACTGCGAACTTACGTTGTGGATTTTGGGTAAAATTAAAATCCTTACGTAAAACTGACCGCACTTTCGCCAATAATGGATCTTGGATCGTTTTGCTTAAATCAGCAATTTGGATTTTGGATGGATCTGTCTGACCACCTGCGCCACCAATAGTGATAATCTTGATTTTATTACGTTTGCAATAGGCAATCATCGCCGCTTTGATTTTCACATTATCAATGGCATCAATGACATAATCATAACCGCGATTTAAATACTCTGCTTGATTATCCGGTGAAATGAAATCATCGATAATATTCACCGCACATTCTGGGTTAATCAGCTTAACGCGCTCTGCCATCACTTCCGTTTTAAGCTTGCCAATATTGCCGCTTAATGCAGGAAGCTGACGATTAATATTGGTGACACAAATATCATCCATATCAATCATGGTGATCTGCCCTACGCCACTTCGCGCAAGCGCTTCCACTACCCACGAACCTACGCCGCCAATACCAATAACGCACACATGAGTCTGACGCAAACGCGCCAAGCCTTCTGGGGTATAAAGGCGACCAATGCCGCCAAAACGTTGTTCGTAGTTATCGACACGAGCCATTATTGTAGTACCCAAACGCGTCCATAGTGTTTTGATAAACCCGCGATATGGCCTGCTTGATCACCAATACCACGATATAAGTCAAAGTGGTGACCATTTACCGCGCCGCCCACATCAAGTGCCACCATTAAGTGTAATTTGTGCGTGCCCATCCAGTTACCATCATTATCAATATCTGGCACTTCAACCAATAATACGGTACCAGAAGGAATGACATTGCGATCAGAAGCAACTGCTGCCATAGGTACTAAAGGCACGCCTGCAGAACCTTTCACTTCACCTGTTGGATCGTTTTTAAAGAAAACATAAGATGGATTACGTTCTAACAATTCTCGTACTCGAGATGGGTTTGCTTTCCCCCATTCACGAATCGCTTGGATAGACATTTTTTCTTTTGGAATTTCACCATCTTCTACCAACAAACGCCCAACAGCTTGATATTTATAGCCATTTTGGCCAGCATAGGCTAAATAATTTAAATTGCCATCACCGTAATCAACATAGCCACTACCCTGCACGCCTAATAAGAAGTTATCCATCATTGAATCACTGTAAGCGAGCTCTAAGCCTTGTCCTGCCAATGCACCATTATAAATTTCTGCTCGGCTATAACGTTTATAGCTTGGCATCGCATAAATTGGGTGTTGATATTGACCTTGTGCAGTACGGCGTGCATGAATCACAGGTGAATAATAACCTGTCATTAACACGTTTTGATAACCATCAAAACCTTTCATAATCTGTGGGTTAATGCCGTATTGTGCTAATTCATTCACATTGGCTCCTGCAAGTACCCAGTTAGTGATTTTGCCATAATTAGCAGCAAAGCGATTTGTTAATGAACTTGAATAATCACGAACATTCGTCAACTGCGTTAAAAAATCACCTTGGTTTACAACCGCACCTTTGTTCTCCACGGATGCCACTGGGCTTAAAATAGCTTGTTGATAATTACGTCCGCTATACTTTGCCCCAAATTTTTGTGGATCATCGCCTGTCGCGGTACGCGGCAAGCTAGAATTATTTTTTGAAGAGACTTTGCTTGGTGCTGAACCACATGACGCAAGCACCGAAACTGCCGCCATTACAGAGAGTATTTTTACGGCGAGATTTTGACGAAATTTCATTCTCATTTTCCTAAATTAAACTAACTAATACAAAGTTGCATACGCTATCAAAAATTCCCTTTTAGGACTAGCACTATTTCATAAAATGATTAATTAATATTCACATTGTTTATTTTCTTAACAAACGGAAAGTCAAATTCAGTTTAAATCTTGCAATAATTTTTGAAACGAGTATATTACGCGGCATCAGACGCGGGGTGGAGCAGCTTGGTAGCTCGTCGGGCTCATAACCCGAAGGCCGTCGGTTCAAATCCGGCCCCCGCAACCAAATTACAAAGCACCGAAATTTCGGTGCTTTTTTCGTTTTTAAATAAAAGTAAATTTAATCGAAATAAAAAGGCACAATGTCGTGAAACAGTATACCTTTATCTATCAATCTTATTAGATTTGGTATTTTGTCTTATCCCCAATATCAAAGTGCAATGGCATTCGCCATTTTTGAACCGCAAGAATCAATAATAATCCACCGACAATCAACGATAAAATTCGAGCAATCCAACCCCCTTCAAATACCCAAGCAAACCAAAGTGCGGCTACAAATGCAGGTTGTAAATTTAACAGCGGTACTCTAAAACAGAAGTATTCTTTAAAACATAAACCACCCAGTGTGACTAACGCACCTCCTAATGCAAATTCATACCAACCTAAAAGTGCACATAAGAGTGCAAGCCACGTGGCAAATTGAAATGTTAAGCGGAAATGCTTTAAATAAATATGAAGCGATGATGCACAACAAGTTGCTGCAATCAATACGGCAATTTGAGCCTGTTGAGGATACCAAGTTAAAGCCAAGATGCTAAATGCCGCAATCACAAAGCCTGTGCGATAAATAATGACGGTGAGTTTATCCCAAACATCCATTGGAGATTGAATATGTGGATCAGCCATGCTATTTCCTTATTTTTGATGATAAAAAGTGCGGTCAAAAACACTCTCATTTTTGACCGCACTTTACATTGAGATTATTTTAATCGATCTAAAATCTTTTGATGAATGCCACCAAAGCTACCGTTTGACATCACAAGAATCTGATCCGTTGGTTTCGCTTCAGCCACAATCATATCCACTAATTTATCAATATTTCCTGTGTAATGTGCTGGTTGAACACATGCTCCCGCAATTTCAGCTACGTCCCATGGAATATTATCTGGTTGTAACATAAACACCGCATCAGCTCGCCCAAGTGCTGGTGCAATTTCATCTTTATGCACGCCCATTTTCATGGTGTTTGAACGAGGTTCTAATACAGCAAGAATACGTACGCCACCACCTACTTTATCACGCAACGCCGTAAGTGTCGCCAGAATTGCTTCTGGATGATGAGCGAAGTCATCATAAACCGTAATACCGTTGACTTCCCCCTTCACTTCTAAACGACGTTTTGCATTGATAAAGCTGCCCAATGCATGACATGCATCTTCAAGTTTGACACCCGCATGGTAAGCGGCTGCAATCGCCATTAAAGCATTGTGCATATTGTGCTGTCCGACAATATTCCATTTCACTTCAGCAACTTTTTTACCGTGATGGAATACGGCAAATTCAGAACAATCATTAGTAATACGTTCCGCAAACCATTCTTTATCTTTACCGATAAATTGCTGTTCTGACCAGCATCCCATATTGAGGGTTTCTTTCACGCTCTGTTCATCTGCAAAAGAAAGAACACGTCCTGTGGAAGGAATGGTTCTAATCATATGATGAAATTGACGCTGGATCGCGTGAAGATCATCGAAGATATCAGCATGATCGAAGCTGATATTGTTAATGATCAAGGTTTTCGGATTGTAATGTACAAATTTAGAGCGTTTATCAAAGAACGCCGTATCGTACTCATCTGCCTCAATCACGAAGAACTCACTTTCCCCTAAACGAGCAGAGGTACCAAAATTCCCTGCAATACCACCGATTAGGAAACCGGGTTTTAACCCATTTTGTTCTAAAATCCAGGTCAACATACCTGTTGTTGTGGTTTTACCATGTGTACCTGAAACCGCCAATACCCAACGATTACGCAATAAATGGTCGTGTAACCATTGCGGACCTGATGTATAAGGCAATGCATTATCCAAAACATATTCTACGCAAGGATTAC
>CAJMPC010000095.1:0-6721 GCA_905215245.1 uncultured bacterium
GAAAAGAATTGGCTCTTACCTCATGCATTGATTTATGTGGAAACAGAAAAAGACAAACCGCTTAGCGCGCCTGATAATTGGCAATTACTAAACGAAAAAACCACAGGTATGGTGAGTTATCGCCTGTATCAAAAAGATTAGGAAATGATTATGTTAGATATTGTGTTATACGAACCTGAAATTCCACAAAATACGGGAAATATTATTCGTCTTTGTGCGAACACTGGCTTTCGCCTTCATTTAATCGAGCCACTTGGCTTTACATGGGATGATAAAAAATTACGTCGTTCCGGCTTGGATTATCATGAATTTGCTGAAATCAAAAAGCATAAAACCTTTGAAGCCTTTTTAGAAAGTGAAAAACCTAAACGTCTTTTTGCACTTACAACCAAAGGTAGTCCTGCACATAGTGAAGTGCAATTTGAATTAGGGGATTATTTAATGTTTGGTCCAGAAACCCGTGGTATCCCCATGTCTATTTTAGATAAGATGCCAATGGAACAAAAAATTCGTATCCCAATGACAGCAAATAGCCGCAGCATGAACTTATCTAACTCAGTAGCTGTTACAGTTTATGAAGCTTGGCGACAACTCGGTTACGAAGGCGCCGTGAATTTAAATAGATAAAAACCAGTAAAATAGTTGCTTATTTTCCAAATAAAAATAAGCGGCTTTCTTTTTTCATTTAAATTGTGATCTCGATCACAGATTTGTAATTTTAATATTCCCTTTTTTTAAAAACAGCAGTATAAATAAATTACATTTAGAGAGGGATCTCGATGTACTCCACTTGATCTATCAAGATCTTGTCTTTCTTGACTCTTCAAGCAAACCTTCCCCGTTGTCCTAAATAAAGAATTGGCAGTCGAATGATTTGCCCTCCATTTGTATCCCTAAAATTTAACAACTATTGCAGCAAAATTAGTTTCATCTCACATCAATAAGGAGGTTGGGTGAATGAAGTTAATTTTGAATTGGTCGAAACAGCAGTGGCTAGGCATGGATGCTTACCAAAAAAGTGCGGTCAATTTTGGCCGCACTTCCTATTTCCATCATTTGCAAATCACTAGCTTTGTGTTGCTATTTTCTAAATAATCCGCAATTTGTTTTGGTACATCATCAGTGAAAAGATAATCTACATCTTTAAGTTCCCCTAATCGCACAATCGCTTGTCGAGAGAATTTTGAATGGTCGGTCGCTAATAACGTTTGGCGAGAGCTTTCTATAATGGCTCGTTTAACTTGGACTTCATGATAATCATAGTCCAACAATGAACCATCAAGGTCTATTGCACTAATGCCCAGAATTCCAAAGTCTAACCGGAATTGCGAAATAAAATTAACCGTTGCCTCACCAATGATTCCACCATCCTTACGTAAGGAGCCACCTGCCATCGTAATATCAAAGGTTTCATTTTGTCGTAATAAATGAGCCGCATTGATATTATTCGTCACAATGCGTAACCGTTCATGATTTAACAAGGCGCTAGCTACCGCTTCAGGCGTGGTACCAATATCAATAAATAAGGATGCACCGTTTGGAATACGTTTTGCCACTTCACGAGCAATAGCACTTTTTTGGGAAGGGAAAAATTGTTTACGTTCAATGTAATCAGAATTTTCTGCGGTAGAAGAAGGAGCGGCACCACCATGATGACGACGAATTAAATCTTGTTCAGCAAGGATATTCAGATCGCGTCGAATAGTCTGAGGGCTAACTTCAAGTTCGATAACCAGTTCTTCTGTACTGGCATACCCTTTTAGCTTCACAAGCTCAATTATTTTCTGATGGCGTAATGATTGCTTCATATAAATGCCTATAAATTTGAATTAGCTAAACGATTTAGCCTTAATTTTACTCTGCAGAAATCCCCAAACCAATCCTAAGATAAAGCCTGAAATGTGAGCAGCGTTCCCTATATTAATACCAAAAAGCGGACTAATAAAGCCAAATACAAGCCCTACCAGTAACATTGTAAAAAAGCCTTCTGGTAAGTCAAAACTATGCGGGTGCAATTTGTCTACCACCAACACATAACCTAACACGGCATAAACCACACCAGATAGCCCGAAAAAGGCGGGACCGGTAAAATAATTCTGTACCGCGCCACTCACTGCAGCAGAGACTAAAACTAATAATAAAAAATGGAGAGAACCAAATCGGCGTTCAATCGCGCCACCGAATAACCAAAACCACGAAAGGTTAAATAAAATATGCGGTACCGACAAATGAACAATTGCATGAGTGAAATAGCGCCATACTTCCTGATCTTCCCAAGAATAAGCCGGATAATGGAATAAATCCATAATTGGCTCTTCAAATCCGATATTCTGCAAGAGATAAATCAACGCGCAAAGTGCGGTCAAAATAAACGTAATTTTTTTCTTTCTTAATAGACGTTTCACCAATTTTCTCTCTTGAATCCCATCTGTTTCGCTACCAAATAAAGGCTGCATTTGCTATATTCCTTTTTCATTTAATTTTGTTCATCATATAAGGTTCATTATGAAAAAACAAACTATGCCGACAGGATTTAGTGGATTCGCTTGGGGACTTGCGGCATTTTGTTTACCCATTTTACTGTGGCCTATGGCCTCTCTGCTTTCTACTGCTTTTGTAAAAAACCCTACACTGAGCGATTTTCAGATCGATCTTTTCTCGATTATCTTTTGGGTTTATCCCTTTGTTTTAGTCTTAATTGCGCGTTTACTTTATAAATTGCATCAGCATAAACCAAAACTCGCCGTAAAATTATTACTGTTAAGTGCGGTCGTTTTTTATGTCGTTTTAATCTCAGTTTGCTACATTGGTTTTAACGCTTAAGAACATAACAAGATAATAGTCAACAAAAAAGGGAGCTTTCGCTCCCTTTTATATTATGTTCCTAATAATCAAAAATATAAAAAATTTCCTACCTAGCAATCAATTATGCAAAGTATTTTTCTAAATCGTCGCTACCGCCGATGTGTTTACCACCAATGAATACTTGTGGCACAGTTGAGCGACCAGAAACTGCACGTACACTCACGATTGTTGCATCGTGACCTAATACGATTTCTTCAAAGCTTAAACCTTTATCGCGTAAAAGTTGTTTTGCTTTCGCACAATATGGGCAACCAGGTTTAGTGAAGATTGAGATTGATTCTTGCACTTGGTAATTTGGTGCAATGTATTTCAACATGGTATCTGCATCTGATACTTTAAATGGATCGCCTGGTTCATTTGGTTCGATAAACATTTTTTCCACTACGCCATTTTTCACGAGCATAGAATAACGCCAAGAACGTTTACCAAAACCTAAATCATCTTTTCCGACTAACATGCCCATACCTTCAGTGAAGGTACCGTTACCATCCGGAATGAATTTTACGTTATGTGCTTCTTCTGCTTCTTTCCATGCATTCATAACGAATGTATCATTTACCGATACTACTAAAATATCATCTACACCATGTTGTTTAAACACTGGCGCAAGTTCGTTATAACGTGGTAAGTGAGAAGATGAACAAGTTGGCGTGAACGCACCTGGTAATGAGAAAACAACAACAGTTTTGTTATCAAATAATTCAGATGTGGTCACATCAACCCATTGATCGCCTTGACGAGTACGGAATGTAACTTGTGGAACTTTTTTTCCTTCCATATTAGACATAATGTGTCTCCTCTGTTAGTTAAATGAATTTGCCTTAAAAACTTAATAGGCATTATAGAAAGTTTTATGATATAGTCATAATCAATTAATTCTATCCTTTTAATTGACATATTCTATAAAGTGAGAACCCTATGAATATTCGTGATTTAGAATACTTAGTAGCCCTTTCCGAGTTCAAACATTTCCGTCGAGCGGCGGATTTTTGCAATGTTAGCCAACCGACTTTAAGTGGCCAAATTCGCAAACTAGAAGATGAATTAGGCATTATTTTACTTGAACGTACTAGCCGTAAAGTACTCTTCACGCAATCTGGTATGTTACTTGTTGATCAAGCTCGCACTGTATTACGAGAAGTAAAATTACTTAAAGAAATGGCTAGCAATCAAGGTAAAGAAATGACAGGTCCATTACACATTGGATTAATCCCAACCGTTGGTCCTTACCTACTTCCTTATATTGTACCAACATTGAAAGAAACTTTCCCAGATTTAGAAGTATTTCTTTACGAAGCCCAAACTCACCAACTATTAGAACAATTAGAAACAGGTCGCCTAGATTGTGCGATTGTGGCTCGCGTACCCGAAACTGAAGCGTTTATCGAAGTGCCTATTTTTGATGAAAAAATGTTACTGGCAGTTTCAGAACAGCATCCATGGGCATCAAAAAGCAAAATTGCCATGAATACCTTAAAAGGGCAAGAAATGCTCATGCTAGATGATGGGCATTGCTTACGTAATCAAGCGCTCGATTATTGTTTTATGGCCGGTGCTAAAGAAGACCCTCACTTCCAAGCCACTAGCCTTGAAACGTTGCGTAATATGGTGGCAGCTAATGCAGGCATCACCTTTATGCCAGAACTTGCTGTATTAAATGAAGGCACACGTGCAGGTGTAAAATATATTCCGTGCCATTCCCCAGAACCGTCTCGTACTATTGCTCTCGTTTACCGCCCAGGTTCACCATTACGTAATCGCTATGAACGCGTTGCAAGTGCGATCAGTGAACAAGTTAAATCAATTTTAGCGAATAAAAAATAATTTATCATAAGCTGAGGAAAACCAAATGGCTGGTGTTCGAGCAATTCAAAAAGAAAAAACCCGTCGAGCCTTAATTGACGCCGCATTTAATCAGTTAAGTGCAGAAAAAAGCTTTTCTAATTTAAGCTTACGTGAAGTTGCTCGCGAAGCGGGCATTGCACCGACTTCTTTCTATCGCCACTTTAGCGATATGGATGAGCTCGGATTAGAAATGGTAGATGAAGCAGGTTTAACTCTCCGTCAATTAATGCGCCAAGCGCGTAAACGCATTGATGCCGGTGGCAGTGTCATCCGTGTTTCTGTTGAAACCTTTTTTGAATTTATCACTCACAGCACTAACGTGTTCCGTTTGCTCTTACGTGAAAGTTCGGGGACTTCTCAAGCCTTCCGTACCGCAGCGGCTCGCGAAATCAAACACTTTGTGGATGAATTAGCTGAATACATTACAAAGAAAAATCACTATTCTCAATATGTCTCTTATGTACAGGCAGAAGGCATGGTAACCATCGTATTCACAGCTGGCTCCAATGCCTTAGATATGACGAAGGCCGAACAAGATTTACTAAAAGAACGTGTAATCTTACAGCTCCGTATGCTCGCTAAAGGTGGCGACTTCGCCGCTCATAAAGAAAAAATGATGCGAAAATAGACCGCACTTTTCAACTAAAACAAAACACCCGCATCTCTGCGGGTGTTGTTTTATCTAAAATAGGGAATTATTTACCATCCCAAGCTTTAATCGCCTCTAAACGTGCTTTCACTTTGCTGCTTGAATCACCTTTGAAGTAATCTTTCGCTAAACCACCTTCAAAACCGCCGTAGTTCGGGTTAGGTAAAACGATGAATGTTTTACCAAATTTCGCTTTGTTTTGTGCAACGAAATCACGACGTTCTGCGTTTTGTTTACCATAGATTGCATCACCGAAGTCATCAAGGTTATCACCCACATAAACGACGATTTCATAGCCTTGTTTTTCAATTTCTTCAAAACGTGCTGCTTTTGGTGATTTATCTTTTTTCAAGTAAAACGCTGAATCTTCAACACCATTAAAACCTAAACGTTTCATGTCATCAATCGTACCCGCTTTTTCATTGCTGTCTTTACGATTAGACACATAGAACATTTTACCGCCGTGGGTATTTACATAGTTATTGAATTCTACTGCGCCTGGTACAACACCTGATTGACGAGCTTCTACCCAACGAGTCCAGTCTTTGCCATCAAATGGCTTATTGTTTTGCACTTGCCAGCCAGCATAAGGGCTGTTATCTAGCATGGTTTCATCTAAATCCACCACAACAGCTTTTTTCTTACCTTTTTTCACTTTAGCGTGATCAAATGCCACTTTTGCTGCATTGTATGCTTGGTAAGAAAGGGCTTGGTATTCACCTGATTGTTGAATCCAGTTAAGACCTAATACAGCTTGCTGTTGAAGCTGCGCATCCGCTTCTGCGCTCTTATCTTGAGTCGCACAACCAGTTAAAATAAATGCTGACATTGCTGCAATAGCGGTAAGTTTTAATGTTGTTTTCATTGATTGTTCCTTCTGTTAAAAAGTCATAATGACAAGTAAAAGTATAGCAAGCCTATTTGGGCAGTGACTATGGGTTTGTCAAACTTTATAACTAATTTGTGAGAGAGATCACATTTTTAAATTTTAAGTTATCTAACAGATCACTTCAAAAATCATCTTATTTTTAACCGCACTTTTTCATCGCATTTCGCTGTATTTCACGGTAAACTATCCCTAGTTTTCAGAAATAATAGGTAATTTATGCGTCTTTTCATTGGAATTTTAGTGGGTATTCTCGTGCTATTTCAGTACGATCTTTGGTTTGGTAAAAACGGCTATTTTGACTACAAAGATGTCGAAGCTCAAATCAAGGAGAATAAAGCTGAAAATGAAAAGCTCTCACAAAGAAATCAAATGATTTCCGCCGAAATTCAAGGATTAACAAAAGGCTTTGAATCTATTGAAGAGCGTGCACGTATGAGTCATGATATGGTCAAACCAAACGAAGTGTTCTATCA
>CAJMPC010000096.1:0-6680 GCA_905215245.1 uncultured bacterium
CACTTCTTGATAACGTTTTTTCATTGGCAATTTCAAGTTGAAAATAGTTTCTCGGCACCAGCCGTTAATCAACCATTTTCCAATTAAATTCGCAATTCGACTTGGTTGCTCCACCATGTCACACACAAGCCAATCAATATGCTTACGTTTTGGTGGTTGGAATTTAAATCCGTCTTCTGGGCAATGTTCTATTCTGCCAGTATCATGCAAACTGGCTGCCATTTTGCCGTGATCAACTGCATACACAAATAAACCACGTTTCACTAATTGATAGGTCCAGCCGCCAGGGCAAGCTCCAAGATCAACGCCAACCATATTTTCATTTAAGCGTTTACTTTCTTCATTTCGAGGAATAAAGGTTAAAATCGCTTCTTCCAATTTTAAAGTTGAACGGCTTGGCGCATCCGCTGGGAATTTCAAACGTGGTATCCCCATAAAATGGGTAGAGTTATTGCCAAGATAAGAATACCCTACATAGCAGCAATTCGGCTGAGTGAAAAAACAATGTAAAATCTGACCGCGCTTTGCATTCGGCTTACCTTGTAACCAACCTTGTTTTTTCAACGCTTGACGTAACGGCACGGTGAATTTTCGGCAAAATGTCGAAAGCTCTTTGGCTTCATTGGTATCTGCTGTTTCGACAAATAACTCTACCGCTTGCTTAAGATTAATGTCTTCTGCAATATGTTTATATTGAGCAAGAATTGGCGAGATACGATCTTGAGGATCGAGATTTTCTAAGAGATCTGAAACAACGAGCATTTGACGCGCAAAAATCAAACGATTAAAAGGGATTTCTCGCGCTAAACGATCTGCATCACCCGGTTGATAACATTCAAAAATGACATAGCCGCTGTTTTCTACTACGCGAGCAAAACCAAATACACCACGCTCAGAAGCTCGGTCGGTAATTTCTGCGGCGACTTCTTTTTCAAAGCCAATTCGACAATATAAGGCTAATTTATTCATGTTTTCCTAATTTAATTGAATCTTTAATCCATTTTCTAAAGGCTTGAATTTGTTCATCATCTAAACGATCTAAATGATTGACCACATAGAATGATTTTGGATCCCGCAATTCGGTTGGTAACACAATTTGCAAATGACCGTTTTCAATTTCTTGCTGAGCCAAAATACGATTCGCTAACGCAATACCCTGCCCATGAACGGCAGCTTGTAATGCCATAAAGGTATGGCTAAATAATGGACCTTGCTGAATATTCAAATCATCTAATTTGAGATAATCCGCCATCGCTTGCCAGTTATCTCGAGTATGCGTATGAATCAGCGTATGCTTTTTCAAATCATTAGGACAACTTACTGGTATTTTCTCAAGCAATGAAGGCGCGGCTAAAATCACGAGATTTTCTTCGCCTAAACGATCGACCTGTAAATTTTCCCAATCACCTTTTCCATAATAAATGGCAATATCAATTTCTTTATTCAATAAACCTTCATCTTGATCGACGCCCTTCAAGCGTACCTCAATTTCAGGGTGTTGCTTATTAAAATCACTCAAATGTGGCACAAGCCATTGAATACCAAAGGTTTGTGGCACACTAATTGCCAAATGTGGCTCTTCTTTAAGTGTTAATAAACGTTCAGTCGCTTCATTTAATTTTCGCAAGACTTTGTTAATATCAACAAAATAGGCTTTCCCAAATTCCGTCAATTCGAGTGAACGATTTTTTCGAATAAAAAGCTCAACACCTAAAAAATCTTCTAATAATTTTATTTGATGGCTCACTGCGGCTTGTGTCACAAAAAGTTCATCTGCCGCTTTTGTGAAGCTTAAATGTCGTGCAGCAGACTCGAAAGACTTTAATGAATTCAAGGGAGGCAAACGTTTATACATAATTCTTCCCAACAGCTAAATTTTAGTTTATAATAATAAAAGTTCAATTCGGATTAGTTTTTTTTATGCGTCAAATAAAAAAACATCATTTGTCCTTCCATCACCTTCTACCTACAATACACCCATACTTAATGATTGGTAATTCCTTACAAGTTAATGAGTTTCAGACTTAAGTATGATGTTGTGTTTGCATATAGTTCGGTTCTCCGAACTGGAGTAACAATTAAGTTACTCATTTACTTCCTGTATATATTAAACCATTCTGGTTAAGCGCTGCTCATTTCGAGCGGCGTTTTTTTATTCTCGCATTCTAACATAAGCAAAATTTTATTTCCTGACCAACTTCACAAATTTGAAAATCCAATAAAAATTTTGAGAAATCACAATATTTTTGTGTTTAAAGGTTTTCATAGTTATCGTAATGGTGTAGATTAACTGCATTTCCATTCATAAAATTATTTATACAAATTAAGGAAGCAAAATGAAAGACTTAGACTGGAACAATCTTGGATTTAGTTATATCAAAACAGATTATCGTTTCATCGCACATTGGAAAGATGGTAAATGGGATGAAGGTAAACTCACCACCGATAATATGCTACATATCCACGAAGGTTCAACTGCAATTCACTACGGTCAACAATGCTTTGAAGGCTTAAAAGCCTATCGTTGTAAAGATGGTTCAATCAACTTATTCCGTCCTGATCAAAATGCAAAACGCATGCAACACACCTCTGATCGCTTATTAATGCCACAAGTGCCAACAGAATTATTTATCCGTGCTTGTAAAGAAGTGGTGAAAGCAAACCAAGAATGGTTAGGTCCTTACGGATCTGGCGCAACATTATATTTACGTCCATTCCTCTTTGGTACAGGCGCGAATATCGGTGTAAAAACCGCACCTGAATTTATTTTCTCTGTATTCTGCTGCCCTGTTGGCGCTTATTTCAAAGGTGGTTTAGCACTATCTAACTTCATTACGACTGATTACGACCGTGCTGCCCCTATGGGTACAGGTGGCGTAAAAGTGGGTGGTAACTATGCTGCAAGCTTACTTCCACATGAATTAGCGGCAGAGGCTAGCACATCAGAGCGTAAATTTGCAGATGCGATCTATCTCGATCCAAAAACACATACTAAAATTGAAGAAGTGGGTGCAGCAAACTTCTTTGGTATCACTAAAGATAATAAATTTATCACTCCTGCATCTGAATCCATTTTACCAAGTATCACCAAATACTCCTTACTTTACATTGCAAAAGAGCGTTTAGGTATGGAAGCTATCGAAGGTGATGTGTATATCGATCAACTTGATCAATTTGCAGAAGCGGGGGCTTGTGGTACTGCCGCAGTGATTACGCCAGTAGGCGGTATTCAACACAAAGGCAAATTCCACGTGTTCTATTCAGAAACTGAAGTAGGTCCTGTCACACGTAAACTTTACAACGAATTAACGGGTATCCAATTCGGTGATGTTGAAGCACCTGAAGGCTGGATTGTAAAAGTAGAATAATCTCTTCCTTTCCATCAAAAAGTGAGACTCACGTAATTCAAGGACTAAGTTCTATCATCTACAGGGCTTAGTCCTTTTAGTTTTACACGCTGAGATATCCCTTATTAATAATATTTTTCTCACACAAAATATCTTCAAAATTGACCGCACTTTTCCCCTTTTCTTGTGTGCCTATTGTTCAAATTATGATCTGCATCACAGTTTTATTAAAACAAATCAATTAGAATAAAATTGTCTATTTTTTCAAATAAATAAGGAAGAAAATGATGACTCCCTCAGAGCTTATAGGCGAAGGAATTAATCTGATGTTTTCAGGGATGGGTTTTGTATTGGTCTTTTTGCTCATTTTAATTTGGGCAATTGGAGTGATGTCTAAACTTATCAATCGATTCTTTCCTGAACCTCAACCCGAACCCAAAACTTCCCCAAATTCAACCGCACTTTCTGCGGCACCAACTGACGATTTTGAGCGTTTACGTCCTGTGATTGCAGCGGCTATCGCACACCATCGCCGTACCCAACAGTTCAAATAACATAAGGATTTTACTATGACTAAAAAAATTAAAATGACAGAACTGGTGCTTCGTGATGCCCACCAATCACTTTTCGCAACTCGCTTGCGTCTTGATGGTATGTTGCCAATTGCTCATGAATTAGATGATATCGGCTATTGGTCATTGGAAGCTTGGGGCGGTGCAACATTTGATAGCTGTATTCGCTTTCTAGGTGAAGATCCCTGGGTTCGTTTGCGTGAATTGAAAAAAGCCTGTCCAAAAACCCCATTACAAATGTTATTACGTGGTCAGAACCTATTAGGCTATCGTCACTATGCTGATGACGTGGTAGAACGTTTCGTAGAACGTTGTGTAGCGAATGGTATGGATGTTTTCCGCGTATTCGATGCGCTCAATGATCCGCGTAACATGAAAGCAGCGTTGCAGGCAGTACGTAAATTTGGTGGTCATGCTCAAGGGACATTAAGTTATACCACCAGCCCAGTTCATACCATGCAAACCTGGCTCGACACCACAGAACAATTACTTGAAATCGGTATCGACAGTTTGGTCATCAAAGACATGTCAGGTATTTTAAATCCAATGGCGGCAGCAGACTTAGTACGAGAAATCAAAAAACGTTTTGACATAGAATTGCATTTACACTGCCACTCCACCACTGGTATGGCAGAAATGGCGTTATTAAAAGCGGTTGAAGCTGGTGTAGATGGTATTGATACGGCAATTTCTTCTATGTCAGGTACTTATGGCCACCCTGCAACTGAATCCCTAGTCGCCACCTTACAAGGCACTGAATATGACACCGGTTTGGATATTCCTCGCTTGGAAAAAATTGCAGCTTATTTCCGTAATGTACGTAAAAAATACGCGAAATTTGAGGGTCAATTACGTGGTGTAGATAGCCGTATCTTAGTAGCACAAGTTCCAGGCGGCATGCTCACTAACTTAGAAAACCAATTAAAACAACAAAATGCGTCCGATAAATTAGATTTAGTTTTAGAAGAAATCCCACGCGTGCGCAAAGACTTGGGCTACATTCCTCTCGTTACACCAACCTCTCAAATTGTTGGTACACAATCGGTTATTAACGTACTTACAGGCGAACGCTACAAAACTATAGCCAAAGAAACGGCTGGTATTTTAAAAGGTGAATACGGTAAAACACCTGCACCAGTAGATAGTGCGTTGCAAGCTCGCGTATTAGAAGGGGCTGAGCCAGTAACTGACCGTCCTGCCGATCACATTGCGCCTGAAATGGCGAAAATTGAAGCTGAAGTGGCTGAACAAGCTAAAGCGAAAGGCGTCAAATTGGCAGACAACGCCGTAGATGATGCTTTAATCGTGGCGCTCTTCCCTCAAATTGCGTGGAAATTCTTAGAAAACCGCAACAATCCAGCCGCCTTTGAACCTGCTCCAACCGGCAATGAAAGTGCGGTGGAAAATAAACCTGTTTCTAAAGCTGCACCAACTGCTTCTGGCTCCGCTGTTTATACCGTGGAATTGGAAGGTAAAGCTTTTGTGGTGAAAGTAAGCGAAGGCGGTGATATTTCTCATGTCGCGACTACAGATCCTCAAGTTGCGCCACAAGCCGCTCCTGCTCCAGCAACTAGTGGCACACCAGTAACGGCACCAATGGCGGGTAATATTTGGAAAGTTGTTGCAACAGAAGGTCAAACCGTAGCAGCTGGCGATGTATTATTCATTCTCGAAGCCATGAAAATGGAAACCGAAGTGAAAGCTGCACAAGCGGGTACCGTACGCGGTATTTGCGTCAAAGCCGGTGATGCTGTCGCCGTAGGTGACACCGTGATGACCTTAGCATAAGGAATGGTCTATGGAGAGTATTATTGCGTTAATTAAAGGGATGGGCATATTCCATCTGCAATGGGGGCAAGCAGTAATGATCGCTGTGAGCTTGCTGTTGCTGTGGCTTGCCATTTCGCGCAAATTTGAACCTTTGCTGTTGCTACCAATTGGTTTCGGCGGACTATTGTCAAATATCCCTGAGGCAGGTCTTGCTATGACAGCATTGGAGAATTTGCTTCATCTCGGCTCACCAGAGCAAATTGCGGTAATCGCCGCGCAGTTGGGTGTTTCACCCGATCTTGCTGCGATTAAAACAGCGATGACTTCCGCGCCAATATCCATGATAAATCAATTAGAAGCTTTATCTGTGGATATGGGTTATAGCGCTGGTATTTTGGCTTTGTTCTATAAAGTTGCGATTGGATACGGCATTGCACCATTGGTCATTTTTATGGGCGTAGGTGCAATGACAGATTTTGGCCCGTTATTAGCCAATCCAAAAACATTGCTACTTGGTGCGGCTGCACAATTCGGTATTTTTGCTACCGTGCTCGGTGCGTTAGCCTTAAATTATTTCGGCATTATCGAATTTACGCTACCTCAAGCCGCGTCTATCGGTATTATCGGTGGTGCGGATGGTCCAACTGCGATTTATCTCACGAGCAAACTGGCGCCTGAATTGCTTGGCGCGATTGCGGTGGCTGCCTATTCCTACATGGCATTAGTGCCGTTGATCCAACCGCCGATTATGAAAGCCTTAACCACAGAAGAAGAACGCAAAATCCGCATGACGCAAATGCGCCATGTGAGTAATCGTGAAAAAGTCTTGTTCCCGGTGATTTTGCTGTTGCTCGTTGGTTTACTCCTACCGGATGCTGCCCCATTACTCGGGATGTTCTGTTTCGGTAATCTCATGCGCGTGAGTGGCGTCGTTGAACGTTTAAGCGATACCACACAAAACGCCTTGATTAACATTGTAACCATCGTGCTT
>CAJMPC010000097.1:0-6627 GCA_905215245.1 uncultured bacterium
TATCAACGCTAACATTAATGCATCAGGTGTAAATGTAGAGATTGATAGTTTAAATTCAGTGGTGCAAGGTGCGGTATCATTTGATTCACCGCCAGATAGCCCACAAGCGGTGACTAACAGCAACTATATCCTTTATTCTAATTTACAAGCGGCTAAACGAGGGATTGAAGTTGAGGTAACACTGCCAGTTTCAGCAGGCTTACAAGCAGGGCAAACTTCAGTTTATTATGGTGATGAGCAAGTGGGTCTTCTTTCATCTTTAAGTGCGGACGAAAATAATGAAGAAATTTTAAAAGGCACATTATTAATCGATCCAAACCAAGCTAACCTCTTAAAAACGAATACACGTATTGTGTTAAAAAATCGTAAGTTAGATTTGGGTGATGTGGCTAATCCGAAAAAATTCTTCCGCGGAGATTATTTTGAAATTATTCCGGGTAGTGGAGAAAGCAAAACACAATTTGATGTGATTCGAGAACATGAGTTATTGCTCAAAGCACCGAATACTTTGATTTTAACCTTAACCGCACCAGAAACTTATGGTATTACTGAAGGACAATCGGTGTTTTATAACAATATTGCTATTGGTCAAATTGTGAAGCAGCACTTAAATGTTGATGGTGTGAAATTTGAAGCGGCAATTGCGGCGGAATATCGCAATCTTATTCATGAGAACACTCAATTTGTGGCTGCCTCTAATTTTGATGTAAGTTTTGGTATAGACGGATTACGTTTTGAATCAGCAACACCATCAAAATGGCTACAAGGTGGGGTGAGAGTATTACCTAAAAAAGGAAGTGGTGCTCCACATTCAAGCTATCCACTTTATAAAGATATCAGTAGTGCAGAAACGGGTATTACGGGTAACTTAGTGAATCCAAGTATTGTGTTACATTCCACTAATTTGCCAAGTATTAGTAAAGGCTCTGTCGTGCTTTATCGTCAGTTTGAAGTAGGTAAAATTATTAATGTAAGACCGAAAGCCAATAATTTTGATATTGATGTGTATATTTATCCGGCTTACCAAAATCTTCTTACAGATAAAAGTGTATTCTGGGTAGAAAGTGCAGCACAAATTGATATTACGCCGAAAGGCATTAGTATCCAGGCATCACCAGTTGCTCGTTCATTAAAAGGGGCGATTAGTTTTGATAATACAGGATCAGGCAAAAATAAAACGCTTTATCCAAGTGAACTGCGAGCCAAATCAGCGGGGCAAGTGATTACGTTACTTACAGATGATGCAACGGCTTTAAGTAAAGGAATGAGTTTGCGTTATCTAGGTATGAATGTGGGTGAAGTCGAGCAGATTGCCCTTGATCAAAAAACAAATCGCATCACCGCAAAAGCATTAATTAACCCAAGTTATATGGGAATGATTGCAAAAGAGGGTACTGTGTTTAAAGTGATTTCTCCACAAATCTCAGCGGGTGGAATTGAAAACTTAGATAGCCTTTTACAGCCTTACATTGATATTGAGTTAGGCAAAGGTCCATCAAAAACACAGTTTAATTTAGCGCAAACCGCACAACCTCGAAATAAATACAGCAATGGCGTGCCATTTATTTTGGAAACCAGTGATGCGATGAATTTAACGGAAGGCTCACCTGTGCTTTATCGCGGAGTTGAAGTGGGAACCGTTCGTAAGTTTGAATTGAATTCTTTAGGTGATCGTGTGTTGGTACATATTGTGATAACACCGAAGTATCAACATTTGGTACGTAAAAATTCAGAGTTCTGGGTTTCATCGGGTTATGATTTCAACCTTGGTTGGAAAGGCGCAGAGTTTAATACCGGTAGTATACAACAATTGTTGAAAGGCGGTATTTCATTCTCGACTCCATCGGGTACGATCGTTCAACCACAAGCTACGGCAAATCAGCGCTTTATGTTACAAGTGAAGAAACCAGCTGAAGCACCGACTTGGAATTCAGGTGCATTACCAGCAAATCAATAAAACATAAAAAGAAATAACCGCACTTTTGAATCATCAAAGTGCGGTTATTTTTTAGGTATTTTGAATAGTGTTATAGGTGTTATTGTCCCATATTTTTGACTGATTTTAAAAAGCCCTTAGCTGAAGTATAGACTTCATCTTTGCCCTGAGCATGTAAAATCATATCGGACATTTCACGAAAAGCCCCTTTGCCACCACCAAGGGCAAGCACATAATCCACGGCATTTTGCACATAAGGTGCAGAATCTGCCACGGCAAAAGAAAGGCCACAGGTTGCAAAAGCGGGGAGATCTACGCTGTCATCACCAATATAGGCCGTTTGTTCTGCAGTAACACCTGCTTGTTTCATGAGATCCAAACAAGCACTTTCTTTTTCAAGCTTACCTAAAAAGAACAATTTAATTCCGAGATCGCTAATTCGCTTACGCAGGATCGCCGAATCTCTGCCCGATAATACGGCTACTTGAATACCTGCATCCATCAACATTTTGACACCAAGTCCATCGCGCACATGGAAACTTTTAATTGCTTCGCCATTTGCATCATAATGGAGTAGTCCGTCAGTCAATACGCCATCGACATCGGTGATGACCAATTTAATTTTCTTTAATTTTTCGTTAATCATTAGCTTGAAAATTCCACTAAGCCCACAACATTATTTTCATCATTGACCACAACAAGAGAGTGAATTTTCTTCTCTTTCATCAAGTCTTCTGCTTTCGCTAAGAATTCATTTTCATGAATAGTTTTCGGTGACGAGGTCATGAGCTCTTTCGCGGTCTTGTTAAGTGTATCGGCACCGTTAGCCGTTAATGCTCGGCGCACATCACCATCGGTAATAATGCCTTTAAGTTGTTGGTTTTCCATGACTAATGCCACACCCATACGACCTTCATTCATAATAGTTAAGCAATCAGTGAAGTTGGTGTCTGGTGTGGTAATCGGTAATCGAGTTTGCATTTGATCTTTTACTTTACATAACAAACGACGACCAAGGCTACCACCTGGATGGAATTTCGCAAAGTCAGCAGGTTGGAAATGACGTGCCGTAATCAATGAAACCGCAAGAGCATCACCTAAGGCTAAAGTGACTAACGCAGAAGTGGTTGGTGCGAGATTGTTTGGACAAACTTCGCGTTCGACAGTGATATCTAAAACATAATCCGCATGGCGAGCAAGCGTTGAGTTTTTATTGCTGGTTAGGGCAATAATTTTATTACCAAAGTTTTTCAAACTTGGAATGAGTTTATTTACATCATCAGTTTCACCGCTATAAGAAATCAGCATCACAATGTCGATGGGTTTTAGCATACCTAAATCGCCATGAAAGGCTTCGGTCGGGTGAAGGAAGAAACTTGGTGTGCCTGTAGAGGCAAAAGTCGCCACCATTTTTTTGCCAATTAGCCCCGATTTACCAATACCACCGATGACTAAACGACCTTCGCAAGCAAGGATAAGATCTACAACTTTAGAAAACTCATCATCCAAGCGTTGGCTTAGTTGTGCGAGTGCTTGGCTTTCAACAGAAAGCGTTTCTCGTGCGATTTGTAAATAATTCATAGGAAATCCTTATGATAAAAGTGCGGTTGAAAATAACCGTGTTTTGTAGGGCTATTCTAACGGAAGTTATTAAAAATAAGAATGAAAATTTGACCGCTCTTTGAATTCCCCCTATACTACGCCGCGAGTTGGTTAGACAATCGCTGGTTTATTGAAGCCCTTAACCGTGTTCGCACGACCTAGTGGGACAAGTAAACGAGAGGAAAGTCCGAGCTACAAAGGGCAGAGTGCCGGATAACGTCCGGGCGGCGTGAGCCGACGACCAGTGCAACAGAGAGCAGACCGCCGTGAAAACGGTAAGGGTGAAAGGGTGTGGTAAGAGCACACCGTGCCGTTGGTAACAACGTGCAGCAAGGTAAACTCCACTCGTAGCAAGACCAAATAGGAACTCAATGGGTGGCCCGTCCAGAGTTCGGGTAGGTTGCTTGAGCGACAGAGTAATTTGTCGCCTAGAGGAATGATTGTCCACGACAGAACTCGGCTTATCGACCAACTCAACAAATTCATCAAAAAATGACCGCACTTTTATTTTTTCATTATCCTACTCGGGATGGAATGAATAAAAGTGCGGTCATTTTCTTTTGTGTTTTACCACAAGCTCATTTGTTCTAAATGGCTTTCTTCCGGTAAATTCACGTGTAATCCAACGAGACGAATGGATTTTCCGTGACTACGTTGCCAAATTTGTTCCAGTAATTGTTGAAAGCTTTTTAGTGATAAAGGCAAGCCAGTTTTTTCTAAGGTCGTCACCTGAAAATCTTCAAACTTTAATTTTACCCCAATTTTTCGAAAAGCGGTTAAGGGGATATTCGGTGCACTTCGTTCAATGCGACGAATGAGCTCGGCATAGAGATTATCCAGCAACGCTACACCTTGTTCGAGATGACGAATATTTTCGGATAAAGTGCGTTCCACACCGATAGATTTTCGTTCTCGATGTGCTTGAATTTCCCGCTCATCAATGCCATGACTAAAATCCCAAATTCGTTTGCCCATTTTACCGAAGATATTTAACAAAATAGATTGGTCGAGTTTTTGCACATCTTCGCAAGTTTCTAAGCCCATTTTCAATAAACGTTCAGAAGTGACTTTGCCCACACCAGGGATTTTCTTCAATGGCAGTGTTTTTACAAACTGTTCAACTTCATGAGGTTGAATCACAAATTGTCCGTTCGGTTTATTCATATCGGAAGCAATTTTGGCAAGAAATTTAAGGGGCGCTACACCGGCAGAAGCGGTCAACTTTAATTCATCAAAAATGGCTTGGCGAATTTCTTGTGCGATCCACGTGGCGGATCCTGAACATTGTGTACAATCCGTAACATCTAAATAAGCTTCATCTAAGGAAAGTGGCTCAATGATAGAAGTATAGCGTTGAAAGATCTGATGAATTTGTGCGGATACCTGTTTATAAAGGGGCATATTAACGGGCACTAAAATTAGATTCGGGCATTTTTTGATAGCTTGTGCTGTCGGCATTGCACTGTGCAGTCCAAATTTTCGAGCTTCATAATTACAGGTAGTGAGTACACCACGTTGTCGAGAACTCCCTCCCACTGCGACAGGTTTGCCCTGTAGCGTTGGATTTTCACGGATTTCAACAGAGGCATAAAAGCAATCCATATCAATGTGAATAATTTTTCGGGTGGAGTTCATGCTATAAGTGAGGTTAAAATTAGGCGTGTTTTTAGTATATCGAAAAGAAAATAACTGTTCAAGTATACAGTTATTTAAAAGCCCACATTGTGTGGGCTAGATAAGAGAATTAACGATCAGAAAGAACAGTTTTATCACCAAGCTGGATAACGCGTTCAATAGGATAAACATCAATTTTTTCTTGTTGGTTCATAAAGACTTTGCGTGCATCTTCAGCCAGTTGAACAAACGGGATTTGCAAATTAATATTTAAAGATTTACCAGGTTGTAATGGGCTTTGTAAATTGATTTGCATATCTTGACTGTAAATAACTTTACGGTTATTCACATACACGCCTACCCATTGAATATTTTGGATTGGCTTTTGCCCAATGTTAGTGATTTCATGTTTGAATGCACTTAACGCTTGGCCATTTTCATCAACCACCATTTCACGATTACTAATATTGATGGCGAGGTATTTGTCGATGTTATCACTCGCTTTTACCGCTTGTTGTTGGGTTTGTGTTGTTTTTGCGAGTGTTGCTTCTTTTGCAATAACTTGTGTGTTAAATGCTAAACATAATGCACCTAATGAAAGTGCGGTCAGAGATTTTAATGTTTTCATTATTCGATTCCTTATAAAAAAGTGGCAAAATTTTACCCTAACTTCTCAGGTTAATAAATAGCTTCTTTTCCTTTCTTAGATTTTTTGATAAACTGCCGAACGATTTTGGGGCTGATTCTGGATTCGACGGGATTAGCGAAGCCCAAGGTGCACGTCGAGGTGCGGTAGGCCTCGTAAATAAACCGCAAAAAAATAGTCGCAAACGACGAACAATACGCTTTAGCAGCTTAATAACCTGCTCATAGCCTTCGCTCCCCAGCTTCCGCTCGTAAGACGGGGATAAAGCGGAGTCAAACCAAAACGAGATCGTGTGGAAGCCGCTGTTTGAGGATCGAAGCACTAAATTGAATCAAACTAGCTTAAGTTTAGCGTGTCTGTCCGCATGCTTAAGTGAAATTAAAGACGAGACTAAACGTGTAGTGCTGAAGGTAGAGTAATTTCGGACGCGGGTTCAACTCCCGCCAGCTCCACCACAAAATAAACCGATCAAGTCCTATGAAAGACTTTAAAGCCTTGAAATTTTTCATTTCAAGGCTTTTTTATTATCCTTTCAAAATCAATCAAATCCTTGAATTTTAGTAGTATGGGTAGTAACATCGGATGCATAAATTTTAAATTAAGTGTTACTAAAATTTATACAAGTATTTTATTGTGGAAGTGAGTCTTGAAAATGGTGTTTATTTAAGCCAAACAGAGCAAAGCTTTCTTTCACAAAGAGTTCTTCCGTCAATAATTTGGATGTACTGATAACAAAATACTATTAAGCATTTTTAACAAGTAGATAACGAAATACTCGTTATTTCTTGCAACCGAACTTATAAAGAATTGGCGTTTATGCAAGATGATT